>CAJXVQ010000073.1 GCA_913060685.1 uncultured Verrucomicrobiales bacterium | reverse complement strand
TCTACACAGAGTAGATCGTCGGCAGCGTCAGATGTGTATAAGAGACAGGCCCAAGTGAGGGGCAGCGTCTTCCAGAGGTGGACGTCGAGCGCAAGGAACGAAATTGCTCCGATGAAGGCCAACATGATGGCTAGATGAGTGACCAGCTTGCCGTCTTGAAGCAAAGTGGACACACGGTCGCCGAGCTTACGAAGTGATCCAACGAGGGCATTGAAGATCGCGTCGAAGGAAACAGGAAGCTTTGCCGTGCTTTGAGAATTTTTCAGAAACTGGGTGACTACGAGAGATAGGGCGATGGCTCCCAGACTCATCAAAAGCGCGGGAGTCCAACCATACCAGAATTTGTAGGAAGCGCCATTTGCGGCGCCGAGTGAGGTGGCCGCTTTGGCCAAAAATTGGCCGGGAAGGGCGAGAGCGAGAACGACGGCGAGGGATGCGAGAGCGGGAAAAAGCGTCGCGGCGGTCATTCCCCACGGAACCTTTGCGTCTTCGGCGGATTTCGGCCCTGTCCCCGTCTTCATCACGGAGAAGATGATCCGAAATCCAATCGACAGAACACCTGCAGCGACCAGGGCGATGGCGATGGCGAAGGCCGGTGAATAGGCCCAGGCAGCTTTGAGCAGATATTCCTTCCCCAGAAAACCGGGGAGCGGAGCAATCCCGATGAGGGACATGGAGGAAACGAGGACTACCGCGCCGGTGACCGGAAGAAGGCGGGCGGTGCCCGAGAGCTGATTGATGTCACGGGTTCCAAATCGCTTTTCGAGATTGCCGGCAGCGAGAAAAAGCGGTGCTTTGTATAGGGCATGTCCGGTCAGCAAAATGACGAACCCGAGGAGTGCGGCGGGAGTTCCGATTCCAGCGAGGATTGTCAAAAAGCCCAAGGCAGCAAGAGTGGTGCAGGCCAGAAGAGTCTTCAAATCGGTGGCGCGAAGTCCTCGCATCAAGGAACAGATCACGGTTAGGAGGCCGGAGGTGGTCAGGACCGGAGTCCAATAGGGATGGGCGCTGAGGACCGGAGCAAGGGTGCCCATCAGAAAAACACCCGCTTTCACCATGGTCGCGGAATGGAGATAGGCCGAAACGGGAGTCGGCCCGACCATGGCGTTAGGGAGCCAGAAGTGGAAAGGCCACTGCGCGGACTTGGTCATGGCACCGGCCATAATTAAAATCACGGCCGCAGTAGGGAGTGAATCAGGTTGACTGGAAAGAATGGCAGAAAGCGAAGATGTTCCGAGGCTTCCGTGGAGGATGACGAATCCCGCCAGGAGTGAAACTCCACCTGCCATCGTGATCAGCAAGGCTTGGGAAGCATTCTTCCGGGACTTCTCCAAATCATTGTGAAACCCAACGAGAAGGAACGAGAGTAAGGAAGTGCCCTCCCAAAATAAAAAAAGCAGGTAGAGGTTGTCGGACCAAATCACGCCCAGCATCGCCGTCGTGAAGAGCCCCAGGAGAGTCAATAGCGAGGGGAGTCGATGATGCTTCGCGAAGTAGGCACAGGAATAAAGGTGGACGCAGCCGCCCAAGAAAAGAATGAGGACTCCGAACCAAGCTGAGAACGCGGTGAGACGTAGCGAGAAGGAGACTCCGAGTTCGGGAACCCATGGGATCGACCAAAGCAATTCGGTATCGTTCGAAATCCTCCCAAGGAGAAGGAGGGCTCCCGTAAAGAAGATGACAGCGAGCGCGACGCCGGTGCCATGAGCATGGCGCCGGACCCATCCGGGGAAGAAACCAGCAAGAAGTGCCGTGGTAAGAGGGAGGGTAAGCAGAAGGAAATATGAATCCATTGTCCTTAGCAAAAGAGAGGGCCGAGGTGAGCTACAAAGTTCGTCTTATGGGAGCCATTAGCTGGATTTATGGGGCAATGATAGGAAGTAACACTCACTTTGATCGAGAACATGAAAACACGAAACGAATTTCGAGCAACTAAAACAACGCGATGAATGTTGGAAATCCAGAAAAGCCCTCGGATTCAAGGGGTTATCGGGGGATTTGTCCTGTATTTCAACAATGGACACTGCCTGCAGGTCAGAAGCAGGACCAACAAAATCACCAAGAAAGCGATCCTCTCATGGGAGTGTTTCCGGCCCTGTGATACATGAAAAATAATTCGTGCAAAAATTAACGTTTAATGCAAAATCCCCAACGTCAGGGCGAGATGCCCACAACCCCCCAAACCACCGAATCGTGTCCCAAACTGAAACTGATAGTAGCGTGCGCCTCTACATGCGCGAGATCATGAAGACTGAACTTCTCACTCCCGAACAGGAGGTCGAATTGGCTTCTCGAATTAAGATGGGCGATGACAAGGCCCGGGAGATTATGATCAAAGCCAATCTTCGCCTCGTCGTGAAGCTGGCCCGGGATTACTCGAACTACGGGGTTCCATTGCCTGACCTGATCTCCGAGGGAAACATCGGCCTGATGAAGGCTGTTGAGAAATTTGATCCCGCGAAAGGCGGCAAGCTAAGCACCTACGCAGGCTGGTGGATCAAACAAGCCATCAAACGCGCGCTCGCAAATCAGGGTAAAACCATCCGCCTTCCAATCCACCTTGTCGACAAACTCGCCAGAGTCCGTCGTATCACAGCGATGCTGACCGAGGAACTGGGTGAAGAACCGACCGACGAGATATTGTCCGATGTTCTTGGGATTCCAGAAAGGAAGCTCTCGATGCTAAGGCAAGCATCCCAGCGTCCAGCATCTCTTGACGCTCCGGTCTCAGACGATTCAGTCTCAACCTATGCGGACATGATCGGCGATGAAAACGCCACCAGCCCACTCGACAATCTTACGAACAAGAACTATCTCGACGAGTTGGACGACATGCTGGAAGTCTTGGACGAACGTGAGACTGAGATTATCGACTCACGCTTCGGTTTGAACGGCAAGAAGGTCATGACGCTCGAGGAGATTAGCCACAACTTTGGCGTCAGCCGTGAAAGGATCCGTCAGGTGCAAAACGCCGCTATCGGAAAAATGCGTAAGGCACTGAGCAAGAAAGAAAAGAGTCCAAAGGCGCTCGTGCCTGCCGCTGCTCTTTAGCCTTCTGTCTCAGCACGAAGAAAATGCCTTGGTCCTAAAGAACCAAGGCATTTGAAATTTCAGGTGAGCGAAGAAATCAACCCGAACCTGGACGATCTATTTGTGATCCTCGGCGTAATGCTTCTTGAGGGAGTCGCGGGCGAAGTCGTTGTTGAGATCACGCCAGACGAGGTGGGCGTGGTTGGCATCGTTCTGGGTGTTGGCGTATTCGATGATAAAATCGACGCCCTGAATGCGGAAGTAATGCCCGGCATTTCTTTCAAGAGAGCCAGCCCAGGCGAAGTGAAGTTTTTTGCGCTGGGTGGTGTTGATTTTACGCAAGGAATCGTTGATGATTTCCTTTCGTTGCATTGAGGCTACGCCATCGATGATGGCCAGAAGTTGCTTCATTTGTTCGCCATTGAGTTTGTCCGAGGTGACACCCGCCACTTCCTGAGCTTTCGCGGTGCTATCCTGGGCAGTCAGGATTTCCTTGGGAGGTTTTTCGGAGAAAACGGGAGAAAGTCCGGCTTTAATGAGATCATTGGTGAAGGCACGGCCGGCATCCTCAATCTCACCAAGTGGGCGAAGCCCCTTAAGTGGTCCTTTTTTAAGCTCGGCAGGATTGGTTCCAAAGAAAGCAGGAAGTCCGATCACCTTGTCGCCCAGGAGTGAGAAATTCAGCGAGAGATGGTGTCCCTCAAAGCGCCAGCCCCAAGGTTTGGTCGGAGAAGGGGATCCGAAGATTGCGATGGAGTATTTCTCGGTGTTGCGGACCTCGGGATCGCCACCCCGGCTTCGGAGGATCTCTTCGAGGGTCATGATTTGGGTCGCGGTCAGAAGGCCTTTTTGAGTGAGGCCGGTTCCGAGAAGACCAAAAGCGAGGTGCTGCTGATGAGGCTTGAGGGAATCGAATCGCACACCTTCACGATCCATGGGGACGAAATGCCAGTTTTCGCGCTCCTTGTTTTTGAAGTCGAACTTGGCTGCTTTACTTTGGGGCTCATCAAGACTGGCAAGGAATACCGTGGCAGCCTTGTTCATTTCATCGGCAGCCGGATTATGGTTGTGTCCCTCATGGGCAAATACGGCGGATGTTAACGTCGCGAGAAGAATTGGAAATCTCATACCGCAAGAATACTGCGCGCAACGGTGAAATAAATCACCATTCCTGAAACATCGACAATTGTTGTGATCGCAGGTGAAGCCACGACGGCGGGATCCATCTTAATGGCGCGTGCTCCAATGGGCAAAAGAGCGCCGATTAAGGTCGACGTTGCCACCTGGACGGCGATGGCAATGGCAACCGTAAGTCCGAATTGTGTGAAGTTAACCCCCGCAGGAAGGGTAAATTGAAGGGCGGGAGGGGCAAAAACCGCGAATATCCCAATAATAACACCCAAAAGAGCACCCAAAAGCAGCCCCAGTCGCATTTCTTTCCAAGCAACCCGGGAGGTGTCTTCGGGATCGAGTTCGCCGAGGGCCATGGCTCGAATGACCATGGTCGAGGCTTGGCCTCCGGTATTTCCACCAGCGGCGACCACCATCGGGAGAAACAGCGAGAGGAGATAAATCTGCGTCAGGGTATGTTCGAATCGCATCATGACGAAGCCGGAAAGGATCGCCAGGAAACCGAGGACAACCAACCAACCGCAGCGTCGTTTAAAATGAGATGCAATCGAGGTGTTGAGGTAAGTTTCCTCAGACTGGTCACCGGCGATACCAGCTCCTTTCTCAATGTCCTCGGTGGATTCCTCTTCAAGAATCTCGATGGCATCATCTGCGGTAATGACGCCCAAGAGTCGGTTGGATTCATCGACCACGGGCAGAATCAGCATGTCGTAGCGGGAAATCATATAAGCGGCATCTTCCTGATCGGCAGTTGCCAAAATGGAGTGATCGATATCCTGCACAACATCCTTAATTGCAACGTCCCAGGCGTTAAACGCGAGATCCCTGAGTCGTATTTTCCCGACAAGTTTGTCGTCCTCATTGACCACGAAAATCCGGGCGAGCGTGCTGGTGGATTCAAGGTCGCCACGCAAATGCTCGATGGCATCTTTGACGCTCATGGTGGCGAGAACCTTTCCAACCTGGGTCGTCATGCGGCCACCGGCCGTTTCCTCGTCGTAGCGAAGGAGGGTTCGCGTGTCCTTTTGCTTTTCTTCGTCGAGCATCTCGAGGAAGTCCCGGCGCTTTGAGTCGCTGACGTCCTGGAGAATGTCGACGCGATCATCGTCCGCCAAAGAATGGAGCATCTCGCGCTGCTCGTGAGGCTGGAATGAATCGAGGGTTTCCTCAACCAGGGTATCGGGCAGCTCAGCAAGAATCTCTGAAAATTTCTCAGAGCCCAGATTTTCGGTGAGAAAGATCCGGTCTTCCGGATGGGCATCTTCATAGAGCTCGGCCAGATCCGCGTGGTGCAGATTGACGCAAAGTTTATGAACCAGAACGGCGTCGCGTTGCTGAATCGCAATTTCGGCTCTTTCCAGAATTTCGGATAGTTCCTCGGACACGGGCAGAGTGTGGTTTAGGAGCTGCCAAGCTGAAAGTGTGATCTCAAAAAATTGATCTTTGCTTCACTACCTACTTCAAAACCTAATGAGGGCGGACGAATGGGGCTTCTATTTGAAACGGCAAACGCAACGAATCCCTATACCCAGCTATAAAAGCCCCCAAGGATAACTTCACACAATATATGTAATGCGGAGTTGAATATGGTTCTGATCCGAAGCCCTTTTACCCTGCCATGATCACCGCGTTGGCGGCGGCATAATGCTTGGCATGCGTGAGGCTGACCATGACCTGCTTGATTCCTTTCGCTTCAGAGTGTTTCAAAGCTGCTCCGGAGAGCTTCACTTCAGGTTCACCACTCGGTCGCCTCACGATCTCCATATCAAGCCAGCCAACCTCCTTGCCGATGCCGGTTCCGAAAGCCTTTGCGATGGCCTCCTTTGCTGCGAAGCGCGCGGCGAAGTGCAGTTCCGGCCTTTTTTGCTTCAAGCAATATTCCCGCTCTGATTCGGTGAAAATCCGCGTGAGGAATCGTTCCCCGAATTCATCGAGCGAAGATTTGATTCGTGAGACCTCTACCACGTCGATTCCGATACCTACGAGATTCATACTCTCAGGTGGTTGGGTATCCGGTCATCGCCGCCTTCATTTCAGCCACGGCAGCTCTCAGGCCGATGAAAACACTCCGTGAAATCAAGGTGTGGCCGACGTTGAACTCTTTTAAGTGTTTTACGGAAAAAAGATCGTTAAGATTCTCTAAATGAATCCCGTGTCCCGCATTCACCTGAATTCCAAGTTGGTTTCCAAGCTCGGAACCTGTTTGGAGACGCCGGACTTCCTCAAGACGTGCCTCTCCAGCTGTCAGGGCGAAAGTTCCGGTGTGGAGTTCGATCATTTCAGCGCCTAGTTCGGCAGCGGCCATAATCTGGTCTGTCTCGGGGTCGATGAAGAGACTGACCTGGATACCCGCGCTTTGAAGAGCTGGAATGGTGGTTTTGAGCGATTCGAAATGCCCGACGACATCAAGTCCCCCTTCTGTCGTCACTTCTTCGCGTTTCTCAGGAACGAGGCAGGCAAAGTCCGGTTTGAGTTCACATGCAAAAGCGACCATTTCAGAGGTGTTTGCGAGTTCGAGATTGAGAGGCAGATCGACCTCGCGCCGAACCAACCGGGCGTCGTCATCCTGCATATGGCGTCGATCTTCGCGAACGTGCACGGTAATTGAGTCCGCGCCTCCAGCCTTTGCTTCGAGGGCCGCTTGCAACACACAAGGCTCAGCGATGGGCGCATCGGGATTGAGGGCATAACGGGCCTGCCGCAGGGTCGCGATGTGGTCGATATTGACTCCGAGAAGCAGTGACATGTGATCTAGTGTTTAAAGTGGCGGTGCTTCGTAAAGACCATGGCCATTCCGGCGGCATCAGCAGCGTCGATGACTTCTTGATCGCGGATGGAGCCTCCTGGCTGGATGCAGGCGGTCGCGCCGGCCTTGATGGCGGCATCGAGCCCATCGGCAAACGGGAACAAAGCGTCAGAAGCGATGACGCTTCCTTTGAGAGAAAGTCCGGCCTCTTCCGCTTTCCAAACTGCGATCCGTGAGGAATCGACGCGGCTCATTTGGCCTGCTCCGATACCCAGGGTGCGGTCGGCGGAGCTGAAGACGATGGCATTGGATTTCACGTGCTTCACAACCCGCCAGCCGAAACGCATCGCGGTCATTTCAGCTTCAGTGGGAGGGCGCTTGGTCACGACCTTGGATTCCAGATCATCCAGCCCCATGACTTTGTGATCCCGATCCATCACCATGAGTCCACCGGGAGCTTGCCGGACGACAGGATCCTTGCGGTAATTTTCATAACCCGGCTCCATTTTCATGAGGCGGAGATTTTTCTTTTTCTGAAGAATGGCCCGAGCCTCGGGTTCGTAATCCGGTGCGATGATGACATCGGTAAAAATCTCCGAAATTACGCGGGCCAGTTCTTCGTTGATGGGACGATTGCAGACAATGACGCCACCAAAGGGCGCTGCCCGGTCGGTCTCGAATGCTTTTTGCCAAGCGACACGAAGATCTTCATCCTGGCCCACCCCGCAAGGATTGGTGTGCTTCAGGATGGCAACAGTTGATCTTTTGTAATCCAGGATCAGATCAGTGGCGGCCTCAATATCGAGAATATTGGTGTAGCTGAGTTCCTTGCCCTGAAGTTGAGTGAAGCATTCGGGGAAGTTCCCATAAAGGCGGGCTTTTTGGTGCGGGTTGTCTCCATAGCGCAGATCGCTGGCAAGCGGGAGATTCACTGAGAAGCTGCAGGCGGTGCCTTGATCACACTGACCGAGATAATTCGAAATGGCTCCATCGTAGTCGGAGGTGCGGCGGAACACTTTGATAGCCAGTTCCTCACGCAAGCGTAGCGACGTGTCACCCTCGTGTTCGCTCATTTCTTCGAGCACGCGGTTGTAGTCGGAGGGATCGGTCAGCACGGTGACGGCTGAGTAGTTTTTGGAGGCGCTGCGAAGCATCGAAGGCCCGCCAATATCGATGTTCTCAATCGCTTCCTGTAAGGTGACACCCTCCTTGGCAATCGTCTCCTCAAAGGGATAAAGGTTTACCACCACGAGATCGATGGTCGGGATGCCGTGTTTTTTGCCTTGGGAGACGTGATCGGCGGAATCCCGTCGTTGTAGCAAGCCGCCGTGAACCTTCGGGTGGAGGGTTTTGAGACGACCTTCGAAGAGTTCGGGGGCACCGGTGTATTCGGCGACATCAATGACCGGAAGTCCGGCATCGCGGAGAGCTTTGGCGGTGCCGCCGGTGGAGAGAAGTTCAATACCGTAGTCCTCGTGAAGGGACTTTGCAAAATCAACCAATCCGGATTTATCGGAAACCGACAGGAGCGCGCGTGAAATCGCCATAGAATTTAGAGTGTTTGAGGACGAGGTGCCCTGACCGATGGCTAGGCTACCCCGCGCCACGGAGCAAGGGTAATGTGGATCGGCATATGTGAATAACTCCCGGTATTCCCGGGTTAATGCCGCCGTAGAGGCTGATCAGCAAAAGACTTTAGAGACTTACCAAGTTTCCCCTCCCCTTTTTTTTCTGACTTACTAAAACAAGTCCGCGAATGGATGAAGAAGAGAGCATTGAGGAAATTATGCGTCGGGTCCGACGGCTTGAGATTCGAGCGCGACGCTTGGCGCAAGAGGTCTTCTCTGGCGATTACCACTCGTCCTTCCGTGGACAGGGTTTGGATTTCGACGAATTCCGTGAATATCAACCGGGCGATGAAATCCGATTTATTGACTGGAATGTCACGGCGCGGATGGGCGCGCCCTTTATCCGTAAGTTCCGCGAAGAGCGTGAGCTTTCCGTGATTCTGGCAGTCGACATCTCCGGTTCGACGGATTACGGGAGCGATTTTCTCAGTAAACGCGAGCGTGCTGCCGAGGTTGCCGCCTTGCTTGGATTTAGCGCACGATACAATGGAGATAAGGTCGGCCTGCTGCTTTTCGCGAAAGAGCCCGTTCTTTATCTTCCGCCCGGTAAAGGAGGGCACTCGGTGCTCAGGGCGGTTCGTGAAATCCTCACCGCCAAACCTCCTGATCCCGGGACCTCGATTGCAGAAGCCTCAAAATTCCTACTTCAAACCCTCAAGCGCAAAGGCCTGGTTTTTTTCATCTCAGACTTCGTCGATTGGGGGTTCGAAAGGCCCTTTGGATCGCTGGCCCAGCAACATGATGTCATCGCACTTCCGCTTCTCGACCCGCTCGAGAAAAAGATTCCAGATGTCGGTAAGGTCTACCTTCGTGACCCGGAATCCGGATATGAGACTCTCGTAAACACATCGAACAGCAACACCCGGATGGGACTCTCCAAACTTTCTAAAAGATATCGCGAAGGCTTGGCGGCGTTCTTTAAAAAACACGGTATTGATACCGCTAATATTTCGACAACAGACGACTACCTTGCTGATCTTCATCGGCTTTTTCAACGTCGCGCCCACCGTCGCCGCTGATCATGGACCCCAATCAACCGCCCTCACTCGAACACGGCATCCCGGATCCGGAGACTTATCTTCCGGGGACTCCGGATTGGTACTGGTGGTATCTGATCGGCGGAATCGTGCTCACGATTCTCGCGATTTTGTGGCTCCTTAAATTGCTTTTTCAGCGTCCCAAAAAAGCCCAGGCCCTTGCTGGCCGTGACATCTACACACCCGCGATTGAGAGTCTTGATTTACTTGAATCACAGTGCGGGACCAAGCTCGTCTCTGAAGTTGCGGCAGAAGCTTCGCTCTCCATCCGGACTTACCTTGCGGGGTCACGATCCGAGCCCGCGCTCTATGAGACGGTTGAGGAATTCCAGGCCCGCCAAAGCGTTCTCCCGGCTGATGCAAATAGCCATTTGAACGAACTAAACGATGCCAAATATTCCAAATCGGAGATCGATGAAACCCGGTCAATGAGATTGATCAAGCAGTCCAGGAGTTGTCTCAAGAAGCTCCGTCACTTTGCACCCACCAAGGAGGAAGTCAGCAAGCCTGTTCCTCCTCCCATTCCGGGGAATTCGGGTGTCGGCTGGTTTCGACGTGTTGTCGTGAAGCGATCTCTGGCCGGTGTTCCATTGGGAATTGTTCTGGCACTGGTTGGTTTACTGGGGGGGACCTATCAACGCAGTGATGCCGGGCCTGAAATCCAAGGGAATTCTCTTGTCTGGGTCGGGCTTTCCATCAGTGCCATCGCCCTTATGATCCATCTTACCGTCCGGCCAAGCCGCTCTCGTTCATGAAGCTTTTCAACGACTATGTTTTGGCCGAGCCTTGGTGGTTATTACTGCTGCTGGCAGTTCCTTTGCTCATGTTCCTCGGGTATTGCCTGGGAACGCGGAGCTGGATCGCTTATCCTACGCTGCGTGTTCTCAGCACTCTCGGGAGGGCGCCCAAAGACCGCCCTTTCCGCTTCGCCCCGCTGATTTTGCCCCTGATGCTCATTCCTGCCATCATTGGAATGGCTCGGCCCCAGGAGGCCAAAAGCAGGACCTCGCGCACGGCGAGTGGAATCGATATTCTAATTGCCCTTGATGTCTCTTATTCCATGTCGACGCCGGATTTCTACGACTCGGAAGGTGCCATGAGGCGAGCCGAACCGAGAATCACGGCGGCCAAAAAAATCATTACGGAATTCATCAAGAGACGTCCTGATGACCGCATTGGCATCGTGAGTTTTGCGGCCCGCCCCTATACCGTTGCTCCCATCACCCTCGATCACCAAATCCTCGAATACACTCTTAAGGATGTTGCTTTGGTGAAAAACCAGACGGAAGGGGGGACCGCAATTGGAAGTGCCATCGTGGCGGCCGGAGAGCGCCTTGATAAACTCGAGCGTGACGAGGAAGAAGAAAACAAGCTCAAAAGTAAAAGCAAGGTCATCGTCCTTGTCACCGACGGGGCCAGTAATTCAGGGCAGCTTTCACCGGTCGAGGCCGCCCGACTGGTCGCCGATTTGAAAATTAAAATTTATCCCGTTGCGATCGGAACTCCCCAAGGTCGCATTCGAGGAATGAACACCGGTCAGGAATTTGATACCGAGACGCTGGAAGAGATCGCAGAAATCACCAAAGGTGACTATTATCGAGCTCTCGATTATAGCGGACTTCGGGATGCTTTTCAGAGCATCGATGACCTCGAAAAAACAGAAGTAAAGCGTAACACCTGGGTGATTCGCAAGGAACTCTATCCTTGGTTTGTAGGACCCTCGGTAATTTTGGTTTTAGGTTTTCTCGCCTACACCTCCTTTAACCCGCCACCGATGCCATGAGTTTTGCAAAACCGGAATGGCTTCTTTGCCTCATCGCCCTCCCGCTCCTCGGCTTCGCCGCCTGGCTGGCATGGAGAAGCCGGGGTGAACGATGGAAAAAGTTTGTCGCCCCCCGTCTGCGTGGTCGCCTGAGTCATATTCGTCCTCCCTGGGTTCACTTCACCGCTCTCGGGCTTGCTCTGACAGGAGTTGGAGGTTTGATCATCGCCTTTGCCCAGCCTGAGTCAGGCGAGGAATGGATCGAGGTCGAGAGTGAAGGTCGCAACATTCTTTTTTGCATCGATATTTCACGCAGCATGTTGGCCGCGGATTCCCCGCCGAGTCGCCTGCAAGCATCCCGCGCCGCGGCACTGGAAATCCTGGAACGTTTCCCCAATGACCGCGTGGGTGTCCTCCTCTTCGCAGGAGAGGTTTTGGTGCAATCTCCTCTGACAATTGATCATAGCTTTGTTGAGCAGACCCTTGCCCAGCTAGATCCCAACGACATCCCGAATGGCGGCTCAAATCTCACCGGGGCGATTAATGCCGGAGTTCAGCTTCTTGTGCAAACCGGGCAACAGAGCAATATTATGGTCGTTTTCAGCGACGGCGAAAAATCAACCGAGGGATTGGAAGGGGCAGCCTCTTCAGCCGCTGACGAAGGTGTCTTCATTTACTCTCTGGGCATGGGCACCCCTGAAGGCAGCTTCATCCCGGATCCTCGTGAACGCGATGGCAAGTTCCGCGATAAGACGGGTAATGTTGTCTTCAGCCGTCTCAACGAAGACGCGCTGCAAATCCTCGCGGAGCGCACCGAGGGTTACTACTCCCGTGGGATGGGCAGCGATTTCCTCGGCAAACTTGACTCGGCCCTTGTTGAAATGGATCGTTTTCGTGAGGAAGGAAAGCACCAACGGGTTGCGAAACCGGCTCATCAATGGTTTCTTCTTGGAGGACTCCTTTTAATCATGACTTCCATCTACATTCGTTGCCTGCCACTTGGCTCAGTTGTCACGCTCACGCTGTTCCTTTTGGCGATGCCGCAAGCGGAGGCGGGCTTGATTGAAGATGGCGTCGCCGCCATGCAAGCAGGTGATTCCGAAGGGGCCCATAATCGGTTTAAAGAAGCGGCAAAGCAAAGCTCGGGGGATCGTGCCGCCAGCCTCTATTTGGCGGCCGGGTCCGCAGCTTCCAGGGCCCGCGATTGGAAAGGTGCGGTGGATGCCTTCAGTGAATCTGTCTCCGCCGATGATCAGGTGACTCAACAAAAGGCGCACTACGCCCTCGCGACCGCCCTTTTCTACCACGGGGCGATTTTGGAGAAGGAGGAAAAGATCAAGGCCTGGCGGGGCTCAATCGAGCATTTTGAGGCCTCTCTAAATCTCAAGCCTGATCATAGCGAGACCTCCGCGAATCTCAAATCGGTGCAGGAACAACTCGCAGCTCTGGAAAAGGAGACCCCGGAGGAAAAGCCCGAAGAACAACCGCCGAAGGAGGACGAGCAGGAGAAGAACGACGACGAAAAAGAAGAGGAGGATAAGGGGGACCAAAAAGACCCTGAAGAAGAACCTCAAGAGGGCGACGATGAGAAGGAATCTGAAAAGAAAGACCCCGGCGAAGATGGTGATCCCAAGGATGAAGATGGGCAGGAAAAGCCCAACGAGGATCCCAAGGATGAAAAAGGAGACAGTGAGGAGGATCAGCCCGGGCAGGAAAAAGAAGATGAGGACGGGAAACCCAAAGAAGAAAAGAACGACGAGGAAGGTAAGCCTGATCAAAATGAGGATCAACAACCCAATGAGGGAGATCCGAAAAGTGGATCTGAAGGAACAGAGCCTGATCAGGAAAACGAGGGCGAACTCAAAGACGATCCCAATGCCCCCAAGGGCGAAAGTCGGGAAGACCGGGCCCGTCGACTCCTTAAGCAATATTCCGACTTCGGTGAAAAGGCCCCGCGTAGGATTCGCCGACCTTACAACCGGAGTGCACAGGATTGGTAGACAGGGACCATGCCTTCATCTTTGAAACTCCCCTTTCTTGCTCTTTGCCTCTTCCTGGGGGGCTTTTTGAATGCCTCAGCTCAAGGCACTCCCGCCATCGACAGTAGTCTGGAGAGTTCGATGGTGGTGGTCGGTGAACAAACTGCTCTTACAGTTTGGCTTGAGAATATTACGGTCCTCGACTGGCCCGACTCGCCCAAAGCAGCTCCGCTGGCGCTGAAGCGCGAAGCGCAAAGAAGGTTCAATATCAATGGCCGGATCCGGGAAGGATTCCGCTACATGGTCTCAGCCTTTGAACCGGGGATTTACAGTATCCCGCCATTTGAAATCCGAACCTCCAACGGAATTCTGCGATCAAGGGCGCACATCTTACGCGTTTTCCCAATCTCAGATTTGGAGACCCAGGGAATCAAGATTGGGACCTCGGTCACGCCCTATCTCACTGGAATTTTCCTGGAAAAACCCACTCCTTATCTAGGTGAAACGCAGGATGTGGAAGCGAAGCTTTACGTTTCACACGCTTCTCCAGACCTTCTCCGCCTATCCGATGGAAATGTCATCCAGATGGCAAAAGACGGCTTGGCCGCCTGGCGTTTCACCACCAAAACGGGAGCGACCGGCTATCTCGATTACGATGGTCATCGATTTCATGTCTATACTTATCGAAGCTCGATCAATGCCTTGCAAGAAGGGCCGCTCAGTCTGGGGCCGGGAGATGCCGACGCGATATTTCAACGTCGAATTGTGGGAAGGGGCGGATTTGGAACGGGTTCTCACACCGCAAAAATCCATTTTCCAAAAGTCGAACTGAACGTTCGCCCCCTCCCCGATGACGCGCCACCAGAGTTTCAGGGGGCCGTAGGCTCATTCGCAATGGAAGTCAGGCCTCTCGGGCGGGAAATTGAATTTGGAAATCCGCTCACCATTGAAGTCACTGTCACGGGATCAGGAAATATTGATCAATTCCCGGGGCCGGAATTGGTCGACCCCGAAAAGCAATGGAAGCAATTCGATATGATTGCCAAGCCGAGTGGTGGTGAACGTCGATCGAGCTCCGGCTCGGCTGAATATTCCCAGGTCATTCGTCCCACGATCAAGGTGCCCACACTTCCCCCCTATCGTTTTGCCTACTTCGATCCTCTTCTTGAATCCTATCGCACGCTGGAGTCCCCCGTAATTCCCATTACCATCACGGGCGAACCTCCCGCTGCCAATGGCGGGGCTGGTGAACTCGTTTTTCTCACGCCCAGCGGTCGGGTTCTCAAATCCCTGACGGCCCGACCAGGAATCTCGATGTGGCTTTGGCAGGTGATCCCGGCAGTCCTGGTTATCGCTCTGCTCGCAGTGGGATTTCGAAGACATCTCCTCGCACGAAGAATGTCGGCCCAACCATCCCGGGAGTTCCAGCAAGATTTAAAAAAGGTGGAATCCCAGGCGGCGGACCGCGTTTCTTTCTACCGGGAGGCCACTCGATTTTTGACGGAACGTCGGACTATTGAAGGGTTTGAGGATGTTTTTAAAACCCGTGACGAAATCTGTTTTCGACAAGATCCTGTTCCGGAGCCTGTGGAGAAAGGAGAAAAGAAGCGCGTCATCGATCTACTCAAGACTCTTTCCCCTCTCTGGCTGGTGGCTCTGTTCTTCGGAATCCAGCTCCAATCGGTCGAAGCTCTCTCTGCTGATCCCGCGAAGGCAAAAGCCGAGACCTTGCTCCTGCTAGAGCAGGAACCGGCCCCAGAGCACTTTCATAATCTCGCCTTGTGTGAAAAGGCTCTGGACAATCCGGGGCCAGCCGCTCTTTGGGCATACCGTTTTCAACTTCATGGCGGTGACTCCAGCGACCTTATGGACGGCCTTCCAGGCATACCTGCCAGAGAGCCTAAGGGAACCGAATGGGTCTCACTGATTCCCAAATGGGCTTATTTCCAAATCGCCATCGCCGGAGTCTGGGCCACCTTGATCCTTTTTTTGGTTCTCAAACTTGTCTATGGGAAGCTCCGCAGGCCCTGTCTTTTAGTGGCTTCCAGTTTGGCGGGCTTGGGCATTCTCATCGGTGTTGGTGGATGGTATCTCTACCCTCGCGGGATTAGCTTTCAGCCCCTGCAAACTCTCTCGGTAATCACTGGCGACACACCGATGCGGAGCCAACCTCTCGAAGGTGAAAACACCATGAGGGAAGACCTTGCCGGGAGTCTTTGCAAGGTGACAAAAACGCGGGCCGGTTGGGCCTATGTCATTCTCCCTGGCGGATTCTCGGGTTGGATTCGAAGCGAAAGCGTTGACCCAATCCTCGAATCATAAAAAACGCCGGAGATTATCCGGCGTTTTGAGAGTTAGACTTCAGCCAATAAACTAGGAAGCCGATGCGCTCGTCTCTTTGGGTTTCTTGCTGGCCTTTGCCTTGAAGGAGATCTTCTTGTCGCCCTTCTTAACCTTGGCGGTGACGTGATGGCCTGCCTTGACATCGTCTGAAAGGATTGCTTCGGCGAGGGGATCTTCGAGCAGCTGCTCCACGGCCCGGCGCATCGGACGTGCTCCGTAGTCGGGATCGTATCCTTCGGTCACAATGAGTTCACGGGCTGAGTCTTCGAGAACAAGCTCGATTTCCTTCTCGGCGAGACGCTTGACCAGCTTATCAACCTCGAGATCAACAATCTGATTCAGGCTATCCTTCTCGAGCATGCGGAAGACCACAAGTTCATCCAGACGGTTCAAAAACTCCGGACGGAAATGCTTCTTAGCCACCGAGTCGATCTTGGCCTTCATTCCTTCGTGATCGGATTCATCCGCAGCCATCGCATTAAAGCCCAGAGTGGTCTGGCGTTTGATGCTTTCGGCACCGACATTGGAGGTCAAAATGATGATGGTATTTCGGAAGTCGATCTTGCGACCGAAGCTGTCGGTGATCATTCCCTCTTCAAGGATTTGAAGAAGAAGATTCATGACATCGGGGTGCGCTTTCTCGACTTCGTCAAAAAGGATCACGGCGTAAGGACGGCGGCGGACTGCTTCCGAAAGCTGGCCACCTTCTTCATAACCCACATATCCCGGAGGAGATCCAATCAAGCGGCTGGCGCTGAACTTCTCCATGTATTCCGACATGTCGATCTGAATCAAAGACTCGGGGTCGCCGAACATGAAGTTGGCAAGATTCCGGGCGAGGTAGGTTTTGCCCACTCCGGTTGGTCCCAGAAAGAGGAAGGAGCCGATGGGACGGCGTGGGTCCTTGAGGTCGGCCCGGGAACGGCGGAGAGCCTTCGAGATTGCGATAACAGCCTCGTCTTGGCCGATCACGGTCTCCTTGAGATTCTCTTCCATTTTGAGAAGCTTGGCGGCCTCCTTCTGCTCCATACGCTGGAGTGGAACACCGGTCCATTTCGAAACGACGAACATGATGTCATCCTCTTCAATATCGACGATTTTCTCTTCGCTCTCGCCTTTCCAGCCCTCAATCTTCTCATCGAGTTCCTTGCGAGTGCTTTTCTCTTCGTCACGAAGAGCCGCGGCTTTTTCGAAATCCTGATCGTTGATCGCGGCGACTTTATCTGTATTGATCGTGGCAATCCGTGCTTCCAATTGCTTGAGACCGACCGGGCGGGTCATGGTTTGGATGCGGGCACGGGCACCGGCTTCATCAACAACATCAATTGCCTTGTCTGGAAGAAAACGGCTGGTGAGGTATCGTGAGGTCAGCTTCACCGAAGCTTCGAGAGCTTCGTCGGTGTAGCGGACCTTGTGGTGAGATTCGTATTTTTCACGAAGCCCCTTCATGATCGCGATGGCATCCTCGACGGAAGGCTCATTGACTTTCACCTGCTGGAAGCGACGCTCAAGTGCCGAGTCCTTCTCGATGTGCTTGCGGAATTCATTCAGTGTGGTGGCGCCGATACACTGGAGTTCGGCTCGGCTGAGGGCTGGTTTGATGATGTTCGAGGCGTCCATAGCTCCTTCCGCGGAACCGGCACCCACGATGGTGTGCAGTTCGTCGATGAAAAGGATGACGTTCTTTACCTTGCGAATCTCGTCCATGACGGCCTTGATGCGCTCTTCGAATTGTCCCCGGTATTTTGTTCCGGCGACCATAAGGGCTAGGTCGAGGGTTATGACTTTTTTATCACGGAGGATTTCCGGAACATCCCCTGAGGAAATCTCCTGAGCGAGTCCTTCGACAATGGCGGTTTTACCAACACCCGCTTCTCCGACGAGAACCGGGTTGTTCTTGGTCCGGCGGCAGAGAATTTGAATGACCCGCTCGATTTCCGGAGCACGCCCAATGACAGGATCCAGCTTGCCATTCTGAGCAAGCTTGGTGAGGTCACGGCCAAAGGCCTTGAGCGCCGGCGTCTTGGTCTTTCCTTCGGGATCTTCTTCACTTTCAATCTCCAATTCGTCGTCATCGTCGAAATCGAAATCATCGTCGGAATCTTCAGCGGCAAAATTTGGATCAATTTCTGCCAAGACTTCATTCCGGGTCGTTTGAAGATCAACATTCAAGCTGGTGAGAACACGAGCGGCCATGCCTTCTCCTTCGCGGAGAAGACCGAGCAGAATGTGCTCGGTCCCAACGTAGGAATGGTTGAGCTGCTTCGCCTCCTTGTTCGCAAGGGCGAGCACTTTCTTAACACGTGGAGTGTATGGAATCTGTCTCTTATACACATCTGACGCTGCCGACGATCTACTCTGTGTAGAT
>CAJXVQ010000072.1 GCA_913060685.1 uncultured Verrucomicrobiales bacterium | reverse complement strand
CCACCGCGCTCCCGATCCGGAACCTTCACCTTCACCCCGCCACGCAGGAGCTTGTCGATCTCCCGATTTCCTTCCACCAGACTCAAAGCCGAACGATCCCGCGTCAGCTCCTCCACCGCAGCATCCAGCGCCTCGGCCGGAAGCTCCGGATTCAATTTCACCAGCACCGGCCGCAGCCGGGAACCCAACACCACCTCCCGCTTCGCTTCACGGCCCAGCGAACTCACCCCTCCCGCCCACTCGTCGTAGGCATTCGCCGACTCCCAGCCCAACTCATGCTCCATGAGCTGGATGGCGGGCTGCTCGATCAGGTGGTCTTCGGTGTAGCCGCTCATGGATCAGAGTTTGAGAAGCGCATCCATATGCTTGTCCGCATGGCAAAGTTCAGCATCATGACGTAGGGCACAGGCCACGATCAACACCACCGCCAGCGGACAGTTCAGCCCCTTTCGGATTGCCTTTCTTCGAAGTGAACTCGCTTCGATCCAGACCTCGTCATCCATACCGAGCGAAGGACTGAAGTCGGCGATTTGCGCAATCAGCCGCTCCTCGCGTGCTCCTTTGATCCCTGAATAAAGTTCTACCCAGATTACCGGACACACCCTTGCTTCTCCATCGGCCAATCTTCGTGGAAGATTACCGGGCAACTCAGACTTGCCTCTGAGGAAAGGGATCCACACGGAGCTATCGACCAAAACCATCACTTCTTTCGACCCCAGAGCTTCTCAAGGAGTTCGTCGCGTTCAGAGTCATCGCCTCGAATCTCCTCGATACCGGGAAAATCAGGAAAGGCACCGCCGGCTTCTTTCAGAAATTGTTCAACGCCTTTCCGTCGGTTGTATTCTTCAACCGCTGCAAGAATTGCCTCCCGCTTCGTCTTTGCCTTCGCAAAGCGCATCGCATCCTTCAGCGCCGCTTCAGGAATATCTACCGTGGTCTTCATTGCTTTTAAAATACCCCTAGAATAGCCTCTTTCAATCACCACTTTTGGAATGCTTTCACGTTTTGCGAGCATTCACAAAGGCGTGAAATCGCGATATTCGTGAAAATCGAAACGGTTTTTAGTAAAGAGCGGTGTTTCACCATGCGGTGAAATTATCCCAAAAAGTGAAACCCCACGCTTTTACCAAAGGGAGCACAGGAATGACACTCTCCAGGTGCCATTCGCATGAGAGGATCCCTTGATTGATATCCTCGGACCGGAGTATCCAAGGGGAATGCCATCCGGGCTCCGTATGACCTCTCAGATCCAATCGTCAGAATTGGAGCTTGGGCGTTGAGCCTTTCTACTCACGCAGGAGAGTCTTCATCCCTTCGCCCATCGCTTCGCCGATGAGGTAGAGGGTTTCGCCATTTTGATTCCAGTGAAATCCTTGATTCTCCTTTGGGGAGACATTGGCCTCGCGCCAGAAGTCGCGGGTGTCGGCGGAGGAGACGTTGCCATCGAACTCGGGGTGGAGAATGGGATCAGCGACGGCGAGTTGTCCTTCGAGGAGAATGAGACGATTGCCGCTTGTTGAAGCTCCACCGATGCCGGTGTTGGCTATGGAGACGGGGAGGAGGGGTTTTCCAAACTCGGCACGGATGTCATGAATGAAATCGGTTAGGCTGGCTTCATAGTTTGTGGCGGTGAATTCGGTGCCGCCGTCGTTCCATCCCTGATGCCAGCCGAAGCCGGCGATTTGATATCCTTGTCCGGCCCACTCGGGGAACTCGGTGCCGAGGTTGTCGAGGGCTTCGTGAACGTAGTCAAAGAGACCGAGATAGTAGTCGCCGACTTCGCCGCCGTTCTTGGCGACGGTGGCCGGGGAACGAAAATCAGCATAGAGGCTTTTGCCGCCCCAGCTGGCTTTGACGATAAGGACGGGCTCGTCGAGGAATTCGCCAAGGGCCCAGCCGAAACCTAACTCCGGTCCAATGCGGGCGTCGTCGACGCCGAACCCGGGAAGGAGATCGCCTTTCTTAATGTTGGAGCCTTGGGTGAGATCGTTGCGGTTGTAGAAGACTTTGACATCGTCGCGGGCGATCCAGTTGCTTCCGGCATCAACGAGTTTGCCATACTTGTCCGCGTCATTGACGACCTCGTAACGAAGGCTTCCGATGGCGCCATTGACGCCGCCGTTTCCTTCTTCGCTCCTTCCTTGACCCTGCATGTTGGATTGACCGGCAAGGATGAAGACTTTGATGCCATTTGGATTATCGTCCCAGGTCCTGAAGTCGATCGAAGTCGGGCCAGAAACGGGACGACCCGAGAGGTCGGTGAGACCATGCACTTGGACGGTGTATTCAGAGTTGAGACTGAGAGGAAAGGCGATGGTGAGAACTACCGTATTGGGGCTCGCACCGATGACGGCAGACTCGATGGGCAGGAGGGCGTCCCCGCCGACGATGACAGAGTAGTTGAAGGGTTGGGTGGCAAGCCCGGGGTCCATCGCTTCGGAGAAGGTGAGATTGACGGTGCTGCCATTTCCCCAAACCCGGTCGAGGGTGGGGTCGCGGAGATCGGGAGCGCCGACGCGGAAGTAGAGTGTTTCGGCATTGGGGCTTGGATTAGGGAAGGGTCCGAAAGTGGTGAGTGTTCCCTCGGGGTTGGCTTCGACGGCGGGGTTGATTCCCGGGACAAAGTTGACGAGGTCCTCGGACCAATAGAGGCCGTAGAATTCACCGGGGTTCGATTTCCAGGTCAGGGTGACTTCGTCGGTGGAGTCATTATACGAAACGTCTGCGACTTCGAGGGGTTGGCGGACTTCGTTGCTTTCGACAATCTGGATGCCGGTGGGCCCGATGTGGTTAAAGCCATTTCCCCAGACCTGTGCGGTGAAGGAGGTTCCGCCCAGGCCTTTGTAGACGATGTAGTTGCCGGGAGTCTCTGCGGTGGTGATCTCGGTGAAGGTTCCATTGAAGGCTCCGGAGGGGAGGGTGAAGTCGGCTGCGGGTGCGCCATTGACGACGATCTTTCCGGTGCCATCGATAAATTGATCCTTGTTGGCACCAAGGTAGAAAACGACATCGTAGGTCGCGAAAGGAATGTCGGTGACCTCGATGTCGAAGATGTTGCTGCCATCGCCCGGATCATCCGTCGAGTTGGCGTGGCCATCCATCAGGGTGCCATTGGCGTCGTCAAGAAGAGTGGCGCGGGGAGAATTCCAAAGATAGGGACCTCCGTTTCGGCAATCATTGAGGGTCAAGGTGGCGGTCGATCCTTCGGTGCCGTTCAAAGTGACGGCGCTTAGGGGTTGGGAAGGAGCCCAAGGGAGGAGGTAGTTCTGCCAGCCGGCGGTTTGCCATTCTCCGGTGCCTGCTGAATCCTCTGGAGTCAGGGCCATTTGAGCTTCCCATTCAGAGATATTAAGCGCTCCGCCCCCTTGTCGCCAGAAGTTGACGCTGATGATCTCAGCCGCAGGTAAGAGGGTCGAGGTTCCAAGAGAGAACCCGGAAAGTAAGAGGAGAGCGTTCGGCCTTAACATCGCGCGGTGCTTATAGGGAGATCCGCCAGCAGAGAACACAAAAATCCCGAAAGAACCGGCCCTATTGATCCGCTCCAATCGCCGCCTCTGCCAGATCAGAAATGACGAAGGAACCTTCACCGAGGTCTACCGCAAACTTTTCCGGCAAGGCTCCCCCGCAGAGATCTCCGACGGCTACCACAACCTTTCCCACCACGGTAAGAGTGAAGCCAAGCCGGCCCAGCTCGACGCCATCGACCGCTCACACATGAAGTTGCCCGGCAAGTTGGTCGCCGATCTCAAGTCATCGATCGAAGGCGGATCCAACCATTCGCTCGGCTTTAAAGCGACCGGGTTTGAGATCGCGGAAGCAGTCCTTAAGGCCAAGGAAATCGAGAGCAAGCAGAGTGCTTGCTCTACGGGCCTATTCGGGAACGGTTCCGCAGCCGGGCAGGAGGACCTCCCTTGGCTTGGCTCCGTCGCCGGGACCAATCATTCCGCGGGATTCGAGGATATCGATCATCCTTGCGGCACGGGTGTATCCGAGGCGGAGACGACGCTGCAGTAATGAGGTGCTCGCCTTGCCTTCGGCTCGGAGAACTTCGACACAGCGCTCAAGGATTTCCTCGTCGGCATCAGAGACTTCGTCCTCGCCACCATTACCGGCACCGCCACTTTCGATGACTTTCTGGATGCTTTCCTCGAACTTCTGCTCACTCTGATTGGCGCAGAAGTTGACGATCTGCTCGACCTCTTCATCTGAGACAAAGGCTCCCTGGGCGCGCTCCAGCTTGGCGGAGCCCGGTGGAAGGAAGAGCATGTCGCCCTTACCCACCAGCTTCTCAGCCCCTTTGGTATCAAGGATAACGCGACTATCGAGTGATGAGGAAACCTGGAAGGCAATCCGGCTTGGAATGTTCGCCTTGATGATACCGGTGACGACATCGGCACGCGGAGTTTGCGTTGCCACGATGAGGTGAATTCCAGCGGCACGGGCCTTCTGGGCAATCCGGGCAATCGCACCTTCAACATCCGCCGGAGCGGTCTGCATGAGGTCGGCAAGCTCATCAATGATCACGACGATGTAAGGGAAACGATCAGGGACTTCGAGGTCGTCTTCATGGACCTCGTCATCCTCGGTCGCAATGGGACCAATGTCACCATCTTCGAAAGCTCGAGCCATGGACTCAACCGCTTCTTCATCGACGATCGATTCCAAATCCTCCTTCTCTTCCTCGGTAATCACCTCGGGCTCGGGGCGGATCCGGGCATTGAAACTATCAAAATTCCTCACGCCCAACTTGGCGAAAACCTTATAGCGGCGCTCCATCTCATTGACGCACCAATTGAGAGCACCGACGACCCGCTTGGGATCGGTCACGACAGGAACCACCAAGTGTGGTAATTTGGCATAAACCTGCATTTCAACCACCTTCGGGTCGATCATGATAAACCGCAGCTCATCCGGCCCAAACTTATAAAGAATACTGGTGATGATGGAGTTGATACAAACCGACTTACCGGCACCGGTGGCACCAGCCACGAGACAGTGAGGCATGGCGGCGAGATCACCGACCACGGTGTTGCCATAAACGTCCTTACCGAGAGCGATCGGGATCTTGCGCTTGGAACTGCGGAAGGCGTCGTCCTGCAGAAGCTCCCGAAGAGCGACCGCCACGCGTTTGTCATTCGCGATCTCGATACCGACGGTATCCTTGCCCGGAATCGGAGCGAGAATGTTAATGCGCTCCGCTTTGGTGGCACGAGCAAGGTCAGCCTCGAGTTGGGTAATCCGGCTCACACGGAGACCAATCGCGGGATAAACTTCATAACGGGTGATCGTCGGACCACGGGTGATGTCCCCTGCCGTCACTTCGACACCAAAGGCGCGGCAAGTCTCGATGATCGTCGTCTGGGTCGCGAGAAGTTCTTCGCTGAAGTCCTCCGGTTCCTCGTCGATGTCATCGAATTCAAGCAGATCAAATCCGGGTAATTCATAATCCTCAAAACCTTCGGTGCTCAGACCGGTATGCGTGGGCTTCTTCCGCTCAAAAGGTCTGGCTCCCACGGCCGGGTTCGCCCTCTTCTGGGAGGAATCGATAATTTGAGGGGGCGGAATTTCACGGAGAGGAAGGACGGCCTGGCCATCTTCCTCCACTCCGCCTAATACCATGTTGACGGGAGCTTCAGCAGCCTTGGCCCGCTTGCGTTTCGCTTTTTTGGTTGGGACCACAGGAGCCGTTGTCACTGCGGCCGCGCGGTTCGCGCGCCATTCGGTGATGAACTCACGGGAGGTTGCGACCGAAGTGCGAACAAAGGCCACGGGATGCCATCCGGTCAATAAAATCAAACTGGTGACATAAACCCCGAAAAGAACGATGGCCGACCCCCAGGTACCCAGCAGGTTCTTAAAGATGAAATTTCCCAATCCTTCGCCGATTGCGCCCCCGTGCCAGCCACCAAAATGAACACTCCCAAAAATCCCAAGAACGCTGAACAAAGCCGCACTAGCAAGCATCAGAGAACCGAAGCCCAGCAAAGTGTGCACTCCGAGGCGGCTCTTAAACCAAGCGACAACCACCCCCAGCCAGATCGTTCCGACGGCCACCAGGTAAGCCGCAGCTCCAAAAAGCGCGATCAACACGAAGCCAATCAAGGCTCCGATGGGCCCGATCAAGTTCTGGGTGTCTTCCGACTCCGCTCCTTCAGGCGCAAAACTTCCCAAAAACTTCCAGTCCGCAAAATCAACCGTGGTGAACCGCAGGAGCGAGAAAAACAGTAAAAGTCCCACCAAAATCAGGACAATCCCCATCATCTCCTGGCCACCTTCTTTTTTCAGCACCGCGTGCTGTTTCCTCGGCTTGTTTTGCTTGGCCATGATCGTAAATGGAGAAAGACAATTCTCCCTGCGGAGCAAAGCTCTCATAGGCCGGGGCAGTCAGGCAAGAAGGAACTTACAGGGATCTACATAGTCTTTAACCCTTAAATAATAACAGATCACACTGTTTTCTTGTTGGAACTACCCAAATCCACCAGATTTCAAGTATGGAGCCGATCATTTTTTCACCCATCTACATGACCCGGGTCTGGGGGGGCCGTTCGCTGGAGTCAACCTACCAACGGGATCTCCCCGACGAACAGCCTTACGGCGAATCTTGGGAAATCAGTGACCGCGAACACGAACAGTCCGTGGTGACCCGGGGCTCCTTCGCCGGAAAAACCCTCCACGAGCTCTGGAGCAGTCATCGCGAGGAAATTTTCGGCACCGGCCTCACGGGCGAACGTTTCCCACTCCTCATCAAGATCCTCGATGCCCGCGATGACCTCTCGATTCAAGTCCACCCGCCGCAAGAAGTAGCCTCAGAACTCGGCGGCGATCCAAAAACCGAAATGTGGTATATTGCCGACTGCGATCCCGGAGCCAAGCTCTACGTCGGCTTGAAAGAAGGAACCACACGCGAGTCCTTCGAAAACTCCCTCGGTGACGGCACCGTCGAAGAACAGGTCCACGCCATCGAACCGAGACCAGGCGACTCCATCTTCATCGCCTCCGGCCGCCTCCACGCCATCGGAGCGGGCTTCCTAATCTACGAAATCCAGCAAAATTCCGATACCACCTACCGCGTCTTCGACTGGAATCGCATGGGCCTCGATGGCAAACCCCGCGACCTTCACATCGCGGAATCGATGACGTCGATCGACTTCGATGACTTCGAGCCCGGAATGGACAAGTCAGATGGTCGGAACCTGGCCTCGTGCGAATACTTCACCGTAGATCAGCTCGACCTCAAGGCCGGTGACCCAATCGCGAACCAGAACGACCGCTTTTCGATCATCACCGTCGTCTCCGGCGAGATCACCTATCAAGGCACCATGACCTTTCGCGAAGGAGACTTCTTCATCCTCCCCCGCGGAGCCGGTCAGCTGTCCGCCATCGGCACCGCCAAGATTCTCCAGACGATGATTCCCTAAGTCAGGATATTTTTAATCACCTTCACTCCCGGTTCCACTCCGGTGAGCCTCATGTCGAGGCCCTGGAATTTGTAGCTGAACTTCGCGTGATCGATCCCCATCAAGTGGAGCATGGTGGCGTGGAGATCGTGCACGGTCACAACGTTCTCGACAGCATTGTAGCCGAAGTCATCGGTGGCACCATGAGTCACGCCACCCTTGATTCCGCCGCCTGCCATCCAGAGAGAAAAGCCCTTGATATGGTGGTCACGCCCGGGATTCTTACCACCGCCCTGAGACATCGGAGTCCGGCCAAATTCACCACCCCAGATCACGAGAGTATCCTCGAGCATCCCCCGCTGCTTGAGATCCTGCACCAAGGCCCAGCTCGCTTGATCAACGAGCTTGCCCGTGGTTGCGACGCCGTTCTTCACACCGCCATGGTGATCCCAGCCACGATGGTAGAGTTGCACGAATCGCACTCCGCGCTCCGCAAGCCGACGAGCCAGCAAACAGTTACTCGCGAACGAGCCATCGCCCGGAGTGGCTCCATACATTTCGAGGGTTTCCTTGGACTCCCCTTTCAAGTCGACCAATTCCGGAACACTCGCCTGCATCCGAAAAGCCATTTCATATTGGGAAATTTTGGTGGCGATCTCCGGATCATCGACGCGCCCGTTACGAATCGAATTCAGACCGTTCACCGCATCAATCACCTGCCGTTGATCCGCCCGACCAACTCCCTTGGGATTGCCGACGTAAAGCACCGGATCTCCTTTGGAGTGAAAATGTACGCCCTGGTACTTACTTGGTAAAAAACCACTGTGCCACTGACGCGATGCCAGCGGCTGGCTCTGACCACCACCGACCGAAGTGAGCACGACGAACCCGGGCAGGTCTTTCGTTTCGCTCCCCAAGCCATACTGAATCCAGGATCCCATGCACGGGCGCCCGGAAATCTGGGTCCCGCAGTTCATAAAGGTGTGCGCGGGGTCGTGGTTGATCTGCTTCGTGGTCATCGAGCGAACGATCGCAATATCATCTGCCATCTTTCCGATGAACGGAAGCTGCGAGGAGATTTCCTGACCGGATTCCCCCTGCTTGATAAAGTCCCATTGAGGCCCGAGACAGTTCAAGGCCCTTCCCTGTAACTGCGCAATGGGCTGCCCCTTCGTAATCGACTCGGGCATCGGCTTGCCATGCATTTTGGCAAGCGTCGGCTTGTAATCGAGGGTCTCCAGATGCGAGGGTCCACCGGCCATACAGAGGAAAATGACGCGCTTGGCCTTTGGCGATCCCGCCATCTTGATTCCATCAGGAATGTTCCCGGCAAGAAGCTGCTGCTGCAGCGCCAGCGAACCGATTCCCACGGCCGCTTGATTCAAAAAGGTTCTTCTATTCGTAGTGTCAAACATCGTTCTTAGAATCGTGAGGTTGTTTCGTAGGCGTTCAAAATGACCCGACCAACCTGTCCCCAGGCTGCTGCGTCTTCGGGTTTCAAAGCGGTTGGTGCCGGCCACATGCCGGTTGTCAAAAAGGCCTTTGCCGCCTCGGTGTCTTTCGTGAATTTCTCCTTCTGTGCGAGATAGACTTTCTCGAGCAAGTCGATCTCTTTCTGGGTCCCTTCGCGAGAGAAAGCTTCCAGAATCCCCCATGCGATCTTCGCGCGAGCATCGCCCTCTTGAGTCCCGATGCGCATCCCAAAGACCCGCGATGCTTCCACGAAAATCGGATCATTCAACATCGCCAGAGCTTGCTGCGGAATATTCGACCGCGCCCGCTCGGCGGCGCATTCCTCCCGGCTCGGCGCATCGAACGCCACCATGGAGGGATGAGGGAAAGTCCGACACCAGTAGGTGTAAACGCTACGACGGTAGAGATCCCCGCCATCACTATGCTTCCAAACTTTCTTCGGAAAATTCAAGTGCTGCCAGAAACCGGCCGGCTGGTAGGGCTTCACGCTTTCACCGCCGATCTTATCGTCATTCAAAATCCCCGCAATCTGCAGGGCGGCATCACGGACAAATTCAGCCTCCACCCGCCAGCGACCCTGTCGGGCGACCAACTGATTGGCCGGATCCTTCTCCCGCAAAAACGAACTCACTTCCGACTTCTGGCGATAGGCTTCGCTCGTGACCATTTTCCTGACCATCCGCTTGAAGTCCCAACCACCTTCACGGAAATCAACCGCGAGCCAGTCGAGTAATTCCGGATGAGAAGGCACTTCGCCCTGTCCACCAAGGTCGGTCACATTGCCCGACAAGCCACGACCAAAGTAGATTCGCCACAGCCGGTTCATCGTCGAACGCGCCGTGAGAGGGTTCTTCTCGTTTAAGATCCACTTGGCCAAATCAAGTCGCGTGGCCCGCCCCTCAACCTTCCAGGTGTCTTTCTGCAAGAACGCGGGAACAGCGGGTTGCACGACCTCCCCGGAGTCATCCAACCAATTTCCACGAGGTAAAACGCGGGTCATTCTGGGAGTCGGGAGAGCCTCGGAAATCAACATGGTCCGCATGCCACCTTCCATCTTCTTGAGTTCAGCCTCCATGCCCTTGACCTTGGCCTTCTGACCCAAAATTCCCGGAGCGATCGTCAGGTAATACTGGGACAACAAATCCTGCTGGGCGGGAGTCTTTTGCGCAGCCTCAAATGCAGCGACAACTTCCGGCGAGGGCCCGAGAGGATCCTCGAGACCGGCGTATGTCGAATCAGTCGCAGACACTCCGAAGCGGGCAATATTATGGCCCAAATGCTCTGACTGATAATGAAGGGTCACCTCGAGATTTTCGCCGGGCTTTAGCTCGACCGGCTTCTCAAGAATGAAGGCAATCCGCCGCGTTCCCTTTCGCCCGGCAGGCGCATTGGCACCGACAGCCCAGCCGGTATTTTGATTTCCATCGAAGGTGTGCGCAGCCGGAAAGCCATCCTGCTCCACGTCTGCCTGTGCTTTCACGATTTTGAGTTTTTTCCCACCGCGCTTCACCTCGACTTCGGTAAGAACAAAGTTGCCGTTCGCTCTCGAAAAGCCGCCCTTTTCGGGAAAGCTCTTATCAGTGAAAGCATCGACCTTAATTGCCGAGACCTGACCGGGTGACGCCACCTTGAAAGAGTAACTCGCTTTCGAGGGAGCCTTTCCTTCTTCAAGCACTGTTCCGTCCGGCTGCACGGTCAAGGTGGTCCCGGCAGGTGTCTTAAAATCGCTGAGTTCAACTGCGCGCCAAGTCGAATTGGTCAGCTTTCCTTTCGCCAACCATTGCTTCTGATCCGCCTGAATCTTCGCTTGAAATGCCGGATCGCTCTTGAGCAAATTCGCAACCTGCCCTGATTCGATCGCTTTCTTCAGCACCGCAATCCGCGCTTCGTCCTCGGGAGTTGGAACCGTCAGGTTCGGACGGCGTTTCCCGACTCCATTCTCCTTGATGTCATCGAAGAATGCCGCCATCGAATAGAAGTCCTTGGCCGTAAATGGATCATACTTGTGATCGTGGCATTGGGCACAACCCAAGGTCGAACCAAGCCAGACCTCGGAGACATTCCGCACTCGATCAGCGGCATAGATCGCCCGGTATTCCTTATCCTGCGCGCCTCCTTCCTCAGTCGTTTGCAAAAGACGGTTGTATCCGGAGGCCACCTTCTGCTGCAGGGTGGCATTTGGCAGAAGATCACCCGCCAATTGCTCGATCGTAAATTCATCAAAGGGCTTGTTCTCGTGGAAGGCCTTGATGACGTAGTCGCGGTAAGGCGAAATCTTCATCCCGTTGTCACTGTGGTAGCCGATGGTGTCGGCGTAGCGCACCAGATCGAGCCACCAAACCGCCATGCGCTCGCCATATTTTGGATCAGCGAGAAACCGGTCCACGACCTTCTCCCAAGCATCCGTGGACTGATCCTTCAAAAACGCCTCGGTCTCCTCCGCAGTCGGGGGCACTCCGCGCACATCCCACGACAGCCTTTTAATCAAAGTCTCCTTGTCAGCCCCGGCGCTGCCTTTCACCCCGACTGAATCCCACTTTTGCTTCACGAAATGATCGATCTCGCGGCCAGCAGGAGCCGCCGCTTTTTCGACCGCTTGATAGGACCAATGCTCCTCGTATTCCGCGCCCTGCTCGATCCACTTCGTTAAAATCGCAATCTCCTTCGGACTCAGCGACTTATGAGATTCCGGCGGAGGCATCATCTCCTTCTTCTTGGTGCTGGTGATCCGGAGATGCATTTCCGATTCCTTCACCTTTCCCGGCACCACGGCAGCGTAGCCCCCCAGATCCTCATAAGCGCTTTCCGGCAAGTCCAAGCGCAAGTCAGCCTCCCGGGTCTCAGGATCAGTCCCATGACAAAAGAAACACTTATCCGAGAGGATCGGCCGGACGTCCCTTTGAAAGTCCACCTTATCCTCCGCCGCATGGGCCAAAGTCGTCGTTAAAAGTGCGATCCGAGCGATTTTCACAAACATCTTACGCAGGCTATACGACAACTTCTCAGATTCGAACCAAAAACCTGTATGATTATGTCCACACGAAATCAGGTTTCCATTTTCAGGTTCATCCGCTACCTCCCCCTTATCAAGATCTGCGAGACATCCTTCACCGCCATCGACTTCGAGTCCGCCGGCACTGCCAGGGGGCGGACCGATGCTCCGGTTCAAATCGGCCTTGGAACCTGGTCCACCTCTGATGATATCCATGCCCCCTTTGTCTCCTTTCTCCAATGCGACCAAGACATCACTTGGTCAGCTCGCAAGGTCCACGGCATCACGACCGATGACCTCCGCGAGGCCCCTTCCCTGCTCTCCCTCTGGCCCGTTCTCAAAAGCAACCTCGGACGCGGACCCATCGTGGCCCATGGCCACGGCACTGAAAAACGCTTCCTCCGCACCTTCCCCGGCCACCAGTTCGGCCCGTGGATCGACACCCTCCAACTGGCCCGCGCCGCCTGGCCGAACGAGAAATCCCATTCTCTGGGTAATCTCTGCGTCTCCCTCGGCCTCTCCGACTTCGCCCAACACGCCCCGGACCGAAATTGGCACGATGCCCTCTATGATGCGCTTGCCTCACTCGCGCTTCTCAAGCACCTTGTTTCCGAATTCAACCTCGCTGATTCACCGGTCGAGGTTCTCTTAAAACCAGACACCTCAACCTGGCACCGCACCCGTCATCAATGAACACCGTTCACGTCAACCTCGGCTCACGATCCTACGACATCCTCGTCGCTCCCGGACTCCTCTCGGAAGCCGGTCCCCGTATTCTCGCAGCCGGATTGAAAGGCCGCGCCGCCATCATCACCGACAGCAATGTCGCCCCCCATTTTCTCGCCAGGGTCGAGGCCTCTCTCGATGAATCCGGCTACGATGCCACTGCCCACATCTTCCCCGCTGGTGAAGGCTCCAAGTCGATGACCGAGGTCGAGAAGCTCTCACGCGAACTCATCCAGGCCGGTCATGATCGTTCGTCCTTCATCGTAGCCCTTGGTGGTGGAGTCACCGGTGATCTTGCCGGATTTGTCGCAGCCATATTTTATCGAGGCATTCCTTTCGTACAGATCCCCACCACCATTGTCTCACAAGTCGATTCAGCCGTCGGCGGGAAAACCGGCGTCAACGCCCCCGAGGGTAAAAACCTCATCGGAGCCTTCCACCAACCCCGGCTCGTCCTCACCGATCCCGAGACTCTCCTCACCCTTCCCGGCCGCGAATTTCGGGAAGGCTTCGCCGAGGTCATCAAGCACGCTGCGATCCGCGATAAATCGATGCTCTCCGACCTCGAGCAACTCGACCCGCTCGAGCAAAACGTCCCCGCCGAACTCATCGCCCGGAACGTTGCCATCAAGGCCCGCGTCGTCGAAGAGGACGAACAGGAAACCTCCGGCACCCGTGCTCTCCTCAACTTTGGCCACACCATCGGCCACGGCATCGAGGCCGCCGTCCCCTACGGCACCCTCCTGCACGGTGAAGCAATCTCCCTCGGCATCCGCGCGGCCCTCCAACTCTCGGAAGACCATGCCGGACTCCCGGGCCAGGCCAGCGAACGCATTCTCAAACTTCTCGCTCATTTCCAACTCCCCCTCACTCTTTCCGAAGAAATTCCGACCTCGCTGATTCTCGAAAAACTCTCCCGTGACAAGAAATTCTCCGGGGGTAAAAAAACCTTCGTCCTTCTCGATCGTCTTGGCAACGGCATCACCTGCTCCACCATTCCGACAGAGGCCATCGCCCCGGCCATCGATTCCCTTCGCTCATGAATCTCCTCATTCACACCGGCGGATTCGTCCAAACCAACGGCTACATTCTCACTCACGATGATGGCACCTGCATCGTGATTGATGCCCCGGCGGGCATCGCTGATTTTCTAAGAGAAAAATCTCTCAAGCCCACCCACCTCCTCCTGACACACCAACACTTCGATCACGTTGATGATGTCGCCGCCCTGCGGGCAGACGGCGCACTCGTCTTTGCCTATCAAGACTACGCACCCGAAATCATCATGGAGAAGCGAATTCAGGAGATGGGCATTCCGGTAAAAATCCCGCCTTATGAGGTCGATGAAGTCATCGGTGAAAACTCCATTCTCGAGATCTCAGGCCACCACTTTAACCTCGCCCACGTCCCGGGCCACTCGCCCGACTCCATCTCTTTTCACCTCCTTACGGAGTCTTACCTCTTCGCCGGCGATGCCCTTTTCAACGGGAGCATCGGACGCACCGACCTTCCCGGCGGGAATCATGAGCTACTCCTCGACTCCATCCGCCAAAAACTCTACATTTTGCCGGAAGAAACGACAATCTTTCCCGGCCACGGTCCTCAAACGAGTATCGGAACCGAGAAAAAGACCAACCCGTTCTGCCCCAACATCGAACCACCGACACCATGACCCGACGTATCATCCTCTCAATCCTCGCCATTTCCATGGCCGCCCCCACGGCCCTGGCCATGGGCAAACGCCCTCAAAAAAACCGCCTTACTTTCCACATTGAGAGCCATAAATCCGATGGCCCAAAGATGGTCTTCCCTCTCGAGATGGGAAACAAGAAACGCTACTTCAAAAAAAGCCCCGCCACCTTTACCAAGGAAATCACGACCCTGAAGCACTTTATCACCGATGACGGAACCTATGGAGCCTCCTTCACTTTCGACAAAGCGGCTGCGGGAAGAATCGCCGCTCTCACCACCAGCAATCAGGACAAATGGCTCGTCGCCATGCTCAACGGCCGCGCCGTCGATGCCGTCTTTATCGACCGCCCTGTGAACGATGGCACCCTGGTCATCTGGCAAGGGATCAAGCAGGTTGAAATCGTCCGCTTTGAATACGCCATGCCCATCACCGGGGAGACCAGCCAGCAATGGAAAGAACGAATCAAAGGACATGAAGAGCAACGCAAGGCAGCCCAAAAGGAAGCCAAAGAAGCTCAGAAAGAACGGAACCAACGCGGATCCTAGTAAATGAAGATATTATCGATTCTTCTGCTGCTCCCCCTGACTCTCGCTTCAGCGAAGCCTCTCAAACTCGTCCTCCCCACCGATAACCGGGCTTTGTTTGACGGGAATCCGGAAGACTTCTACATGTATGTTGCCCGGACCTTTGAAAGTAAAACGTCAAAGCCTTGGACCGCCGGTCAGTATGGCTTCGTTCGCACCTTGAAGAAAACAGAGAAGGACGGCATCATTGCCACCAAATTTCACGAAGGCCTGGACATTAAACCCACCAAGCGTGACCGCAGCGGGAATCCCCTCGACCAGGTCCGTGCCATCGCGGATGGCGAAATCGTCCATGTGAACAACAGTGCCGGCGGGAGCAGCTACGGCAAGTATGTTGTCATAAAACACGAGTTGGATTGCGGCCCCTTCTTCAGCCTCTATGCCCACCTCTCAAGGGTGGACACCCAAATTGGTGACAAGGTCATCGGCGGATCTCCGATCGCCATCATGGGATACACCGGCACCGGGATCAACCGGACCCGCGCTCATCTCCATCTGGAATTCTGTCTTCTTTCCACCGAGAACTTTATCGATTGGATCGGAGCGAAAACCCCGCATGGGATCTATGACGGCCGTAACCTCATTGGGATCGATATTGCCTCCTTGTTTCTTGCGACCGAGGCCAGCGACAAGGTGACCATTCCCTCCTTCCTGGAAAGCGCCTCGCCCTATTTCAGAGTCGCTATTCCTCGAAAAAACGAACTCGAAATCACCAGGAGATACCCGTGGCTAAAAAAAGGAGATCACACCTCCCCCAGCCCTTCGTGGGAGATTTCTTTCACTGATTCCGGCATTCCGCTCTCCGTCGTCCCCAGCCGTCGTGAAGTCTCCGATGCCACCATCACTTACGTCCGCACCACCCGCTCAATGCACGAATATTACACCCGGGGACGCCTCACCGGATCAGGCAGAAAAGCCAGCCTTAGCAAATCGGGCCGTAAGTTCATTGCCATTTTCACCAACGAATACACCAAACCCAAGACCTCCTCCGAAGACCCCGATGACTCCTGAAGAAAAACTGGCCGAACTTGGCCTCGAACTCCCCGAAGCGGCCAATCCTATCGGCTCTTATGTCAATGCCGTCCGTTCCGGGAATCTCCTCCATATTTCCGGAGGACTTCCCATCATGGGCGATCAGAAATTCCTCGGAAAAGTTCCTACAGAATGCGATGTCGAGACCGCCCGGCAAGCGGCGCGTGTGGCCATCCTCACAAGACTGGCCGTCATTAAGGCGGAACTGGGTTCACTCAATCAAGTCGAGCGCATCGTCTCGATCAGTGGATTCGTGAATGCCGAACCTGATTTCACGGCACACCCCCAGGTCATCAATGGTGCCTCCGACCTTCTCGTCGAAATTTTCGGAGAAGCTGGCAAACACTCTCGTGCGGCCGTCGGCTGCTCTTCCCTTCCCCTGGGTGTTTCAGTGGAAGTCGGCCTCATCGTTGAGGTGAAATCCTAAGTCCATGGATCTTCCCGAGCGAGTCGACCCACCTTTGTCATTTCAGGAGTTCTCCGAAATCATCGATGTCCGTTCACCTGCGGAGTTCGAAGAAGATCATATCCCGGGAGCTATTAATCTCCCCGTGCTCAGCGACGCAGAGCGACATGAAGTGGGCCTACTCCATGCCCAAAATCCCTACGAATCGCGCCGCCTTGGCGCGACTTTAATTACAAAAAACATTCATCGCCACCTCTCGGAATCACTCGATCACCTCCCGAATTCCTTCGCGCCACTCGTCTACTGCTGGCGGGGTAATCTCCGGTCCAGCTCCATGGCCCTCATCTTCAGGGCCATCGGTTGGCGGGCCCGGGTTCTCAATGGCGGATATCGAGCTTGGCGTAAATTCCTGATCTCGGATCTCGAGCCCCTCATTTCTCCGCCCAAACCCGAACTCATCGTTCTGGGTGGTCTCACCGGATGCGGGAAGACGCGCCTTCTCCATGAATTGAAACGTCAGGGCGCTCAAATTCTCGATCTTGAAGGGCTGGCAAACCACCGTGGCTCAATTCTTGGGAACGCCCCCGGGAGTCCCCAGCCCGGCCAAAAGCGATTCGAGTCCAGGCTCTGGGAAGCCTTTCAGAGTTATGATCCCGACCGCCCCGTTTTCACCGAAGCCGAGTCCAATCGCATTGGCCGGCTCCAATGTCCTCCACCACTCTGGAAAAGACTGGGTGAAGGAAGAATCGTTCTTCTCGAACTGCCCATTCATGAAAGAGGCAAGCTGCTCGCCGAAGATTACCAACATTTCATCGCTCATCCTGACTCGCTGAAGGAGACCCTAAACGGACTCCGACGCCTCCGCGGAAACGAGCAGGTCGACTCATGGCACCGCCAAATTCAAGAACGCCGATGGAGCGACTTTCTCGAGTCCATTTTAGTCGATCACTATGATCTTTGCTACCGTCGTCCGGGATCCGAAAACTCGGTTTACCCGGAGCCGGAAGACACCCTCTCTCTTCTCTCAAACAGCGGGGCCGACTTTCAAAAAGCAGCCGCTGACTTGATTTCGAAGTATTCATGATCGATGCGCACAATCACCTGCAGGACCCCCGGTTTCTCGGAAAACAGGGCCAGTTGATTGACACCATGAAGGAAGCCGGAATCACCGGCTGCGTGGTGAATGGAACCTGCGAAAACGATTGGCCGCAAGTGGCCCGTTTGGCCCGGGACCATCCGGAGTTCGTCACCCCGTCCTTCGGACTTCACCCCTGGAAAGTCGACGCCCGCTCCCCCCATTGGCTTGAGACCCTCACTCGCTTTCTGGAGGATTCCCCCGGAGCCGGCCTCGGAGAGTGCGGTCTCGACCGCTGGATGGAACACCCCGACCTCACCGCTCAACACGAAGTCTTCCGACAGCAGATCGCCATCGCCGTCGAACTGAAGCGCCCTCTCACAATCCACTGCCTCAAAGCCTGGGGACCGCTCCTCGAGGAACTCCACTCAGCACCCGCCCTGCCCAAATTCCTTCTCCACTCCTTCGCCGGATCGAAGGAAATTGCCCGGGAGTGCTTAAAACTAGGAGCCTGTTTTTCGTTCTCCGGTTATTTCCTCCACCCCCGGAAAGCAAAAGTCAGAGCCGTCTTTCAGTCACTCCCACCGGAACGAATCCTCGTCGAAACCGACGCCCCGGACATGTCGCTACCAGAACCTCATTTCCATTTTGGCGATCTCAATCATCCCGCCAACCTCGCCACCATTTCGCGAGAACTCGCAAGCCTAAGCGGAGTTGAAGAAAAAATCTTCCACAATAATGCGCGCAGATTTTTCAACCTTATCGATCGTTCCCAAAATGCCCCCTAAGGCGAATGGCACTCGTTTAACCCACTTGATCGAGGATTTTGAGGGGCGTGTCATCACT
>CAJXVQ010000071.1 GCA_913060685.1 uncultured Verrucomicrobiales bacterium | reverse complement strand
AGCCTCGGTCTCGTGGGCTCGGAGATGTGTATAAGAGACAGGTCCCGTAGTGCCCTCTTGGTCGATTTGGACAACGACTCGGATCAGGATCTGGTGGTGGCGATCCATGGTGGTGTGGTGGTGGCGGAGAATGACAGCAAGGGACACTTCCGTCTCCGCGACGTGCTCGCGACAACCACCGATACGATGTCGCTGAGTGCCGTGGACTACGATCTGGATGGGCGACTCGACATCTACGTCTGTGGCTATAATCAGAGCGAGAAGATCAGGAGCGAAGACAGCGGACTGGGCGGATCCAGTGCGGGATTTGTAGTGCACGATGCGAACAACGGCGGAAACAACAGCTTGTTTCGCAATCAGATCTCAGCGGGTAGCTGGAAATTTACCGACGTGACGGCCGAGACTGGTCTGGGTGAAAATAACAGTCGTTGGAGTCTGGCCGCGGCATGGGAAGATTTTGACAATGACGGCGACCAGGACCTCTACGTCGCCAACGATTACGGGCGTGATAATTTCTACCGTAACGATCCGGGGACGCAGGGTGCGGGGCGAAGATTCGTCGATATCTCAGACGCTGCCAAGGTCGAAGACAGTGCCACCGGGATGTCGATTACCTGGGGTGACTATGACCGCGATGGGTGGATGGATGCATTGGTCAGTAACATGTGGTCGTCGGCAGGCAATCGCATCGCCTACCAGAGCCAATTTCTGAAGGAATCGACGCCTGAACACCGACGTCGGATCCAACGCTTGGCGCGGGGGAACACTTTGATGAAGAATCAGGGCAACGGGTCTTTCTCCGATCAAAGCAGTCCGGCAGGCATCGAAATGGGACGCTGGGCATGGGGGTCACGCTTCGTTGATATCAACAATGACGGTTGGGAGGATTTAATCGTATCGAACGGTTACATCACGACGGAGGATACGGGCGATTTGTGAAGTTTTTGGTGGCGACAGGTCGTGTCGCAAGGAAGAGCAGATAGTCAGGCCGCTACCGGCAGAAATTTGGGGCGCTCGGGGCGCGAACTGAGCCAAATGATCGTTGAGGGACGCTCATTCAGCAGCCATGAGCGGAACTGCGTCTTCCTCAACACGGGGGCGGCGGCTGCCGCGAAGGGGCGGTTCGCGAATATCTCAGCTGTCAGTGGACTCGATTACCCCGACGATGCCCGGGCCGTGGCTCTGGTGGACTGGGACCACGACGGCGATCAGGACATGTGGGTTACAAACCGCAACGCTCCACGACTGCGGCTGATGCGTAACGATGCGCCGCGCACCAATCACTTCCTGGCACTGCGCCTGGAAGGCAATGGGAAAACGACCAGTCGCGACGCCATCGGCGCTCGGGTCGAAGTGGTATTGAAAAATCCGCAACCCGAGACAGCGGATCAGCCCAAATCGATCAAGACCCTCCGGGCGGGTGAAGGTTTCCTGGCACAGTCCAGTAAGTGGCTTCACTTTGGGTTGGGCGCGGCCAAAGCAATCGACAAGGTGATCGTGCATTGGCCGGGCGGAGAGCTTGAGCAGTTTGTCGGCCTCGATGTCGACCACCGCTATCGCTTGTCCCAAGGCTCGGGCACGCCGCAGGATGTCACGGCACCAATTCGAAAGACAAAACTTGTTCCGTCGATCCAGAAAATCGAGTCGTCTACCCAGGTTGCGAGAATTCCTCTGGTGGAATTACTGCCAGCGCCGAAAACTCCCTACACGGACTTCAACGGCAAAAAACACGATCTTAAAACGAAATCGGGCCGCTTGCTGCTGGTGAACCTGTGGGCCAGTTGGTGCGCCCCCTGTCAGACCGAACTGAGAGAGTTCTCGCAGCGCTATGATGAGATGCAGGCCAAGGGAATCGACGTGCTGGCGCTTTCCGTCGATGGGCTCGGTAAGGGTCCGTCGACGAGGGCAAACGCCGCGCGATTGGTCTCCAGTCGAAAATTTCCGTTTTCCACAGGTGAAGCGACGGAAGCGCTGGTGAATGATTTCCAGCAACTCCACAATCTCCATATCCCTTTGAATAGTAAACTGCCCCTGCCCTCGAGTTTTCTGATCGACCGGCAGGGACGACTGGCCGTGATCTACAAGGGGCCCGTGTCGGTTGATACGTTGCTGGAGGACATCGGCCACAGCGAGGGGGATCACCTCGAGCGAATCGGGCGATCGGCAGCGCTCGCCGGTGAGCCGATTAGGCACCCGGAGGTGGAGCGGGCTGCAGTCAAGGCGTCCGTTGCATTGCAAGTGCAGTTTGGCTTGGGTCTGCAGAACTCCGGGAAAACCGCGCAAGCAGCTGGACTATACCTTGACGCACTCAAATTGGATCCTAACAACTCTTCAGCGCACCACTTTCTGGGCTTGATTCGGCACAACGAAGGCAGGGAAGCGGAGGCCATCAAGCACCTTGGTGAAGCCGTGCGGATCAAGCCTGATTATGCCTTGGCACACAACAGCTTCGGGATTGCGCTGCTCGGAAAAGGGGAGACGGATCTAGCCATCAAGCACTTTCAACAAGCCCTGCAATTCCAGCCGGGCTACGCGGCGGCGCACAACAGCCTAGGCGTCGTGTTCTATCGGCAAAAGAACTACGTCGACGCCATCGAGAATTACCATCAGGCGCTGCGCAGCGAGCCCGACTGGGCATCCACGCACAAAAACCTCGGGCTTGGCCTGCAGGGGCTCGCCACGAGCCTTCTTGGTCAACCTTTCCAAGTGCAAAACGGGCATCCTGATCATGCGACGATGCATGCGGCTCTGGGGAATGCGCGTCGCGATCGAGGTGAAATTGCGGAGGCCGCAGGGCACTATCAGTGGGCGTTAAATTTGAATCCGGATCTGCCCCCGGCCCTGAATAATTTGGCCTGGATCCGGGCGACCCATCCCACTGCCGAGCTACGCGATGGTGCGCAGGCGGTCGAGTTGGCCGAGCGATGCTGTAAACTGTCGAACTATCAGATGAACGGGACACTCGACACCTTGGCCGCGGCCTACGCGGAAGTGGGTCGTTTTGACGATGCGATTCGGTGGCAGATCAAGGCGATCGAGCTTGCGGGCACGGCTGACGCGTCTGAACTCAAGATTCCGCTTGAAGCCTACCGGGCCGGCAAGCCCTTGAGGAAGTAGGCCCCGGGTTAGGGTTTGGTTTGACGCAACGATCCTTGATCTATGAAGGCGCCCTATTTGGGGCCTTTAGATCAATCGGAATGCCCTCGCTTTCGCTCTTCATGATTTTGGGTTTATTCCCGTAGTCCAACCAGCGACGAGATCGGTCTTGGGTAGATTCTGGTGGACGATATTCTGTCTTCGCGTTCCCTTGCCCGCCCACCTGTTCGGAAGGGAATGAAATGCCCTATCGTTCCTGCCTTATTGGGGACAGGTGTCGATGTGAAAAAAACTTCCGGAGTGTCAATTTTTGAGAAGAATGCTCCCGGTGTAGACGGTTTGCCAACTCGCTCATATTGAAATGACGAGCAGCGGTAAGAAGTCAAAACCAACTCACCAACCAGCGCTTGAACCATGAAATTGAAGACACTCTTTATCCCTATTGCCGTCATAGCCGGCTTCTCTCTTTCCGCCAATGCCGGTTCGATCGGTGTGAACACGGGACCAAATAATGTTGGCGACGGGAGCTCTCCTGAAGACGCACAAAACAACGTGGTGCCGTCCACCAGCACGGCTGGCGTTGTTCCTCAAACGAACTGGAACAACCTGATGCAAAGCAGTTGGGGAACTCAGCAGGTCACGGACGACGGCGGAATCTTGCTGGCGACGACTGTCTCCGTGAACACCTCATGGGCCAACGGCAATGTTCTCCTCGACGGCACCCCCGCGGCCGCCGATGGCGATCGCCTCATGATGAACGGCGGCATGGACAATGGTGGTGGAGCTCAAGGATGGACGATCACGGACATCCCGTATGCCACCTACGACGTGTATATTTACTACGATGGCGGCAGTGATGGTAACCGTGGTGGCTCGTATCAAATCTGGGACACGGACAACGGCGATGCAGTGCTAGCATCACAAAGTGGTTACGATACCGCCACCTTCGATGGCACCTACATTCAGGCGACCGGTGACGGGACGGACGGTGAAGGCCAAGGGCTCGACACAAACTATGTGATTCTCACTGGTTTAAGCGCTTCCAATATTAAGATTCAATCCCTTGCCGACCAGCTCGGCGGCGGCGACGCGGTGAGGCGTGCTCCAATGAACGGCTTTCAGATTGTTGAATCGGGAGGCGGCGGCGGCGACGGCTCTTTATCTCTGACGATCGCCTCCGCCACTTCTCCCGATGCCGGCTTCGATCTTACTTGGCCAAGCCAGGACGGGAAGCTCTACAAGGTGTGGAGTACGCCTGATCTGTCCGAGGCGCTCGTCGACTGGGACTTGGTTGAGGGAGAGATCGCGGCCTCCGGAACCGGAACCAACACCAAGAATGTGACACCGGACGAGGCGGTTCTCTTCTACCGTGTCGAGGTGGCCCGTCCCTGACGCGGCCTTCCTCAAATAATTCAAGCAAGACGGCGGCCTCCTTCGGGAGTTCGCCGTTTCCTTTCACGGGAGGGGCGGCGTCCCTCTGCCTCTTGAGCCACCGGTGGCGCGGCCTGCCTTTGCCGGAGGTGCCCTCTTTGCTGGAGGCCAAGACGGCACGGCACGCGCCACCGTTTCATTGCTCCCATGGATCGTCTCAAGATCCTCCTCCTTCTCAAAATGAGAGCGCCATGCCGAAGTAGATAGAAGGATTGTGCCCGTTCTTGGCTGCCATTGTGCTGACTGTCGCTCATGATGAAACCCCATTTGTTCGTTTGGTTGATGTGAGGCATTGTTCCACAGAGTAGGTTCCATGTCTCGAAGGGCGACGTTGCAAGCATGGTTGACACCGACTAGAAAATGAACATGAAATCACCACAGATAATTGCCGGAATACTGGCTGCGATCGCATTGATCGGCGGGACGCTTCATGCACAAACGGAGGATGAAGGGGCCAAGCCGGCGCTCGAACTTGGGGTGCCATTTTCCGATCATGCGGTGTTGCAGCAGAAGGCGAAACTTCCCGTCTGGGGCACCTCGCTTTCGGGAGCCAGAGTGACGGTCCGCTTTGATGGTCAGATCAAGACCACAGATGCCGACAACCAAGGCGTGTGGCGGATTGAACTCGACCCGATGGATGCGGTTAAACTGGCATCGGTCAACGACTGCCCTGAAGGCAAGACGATGATAGTAGTCAGCGAGAAAGACGGCAAGAAGGCCGTCAGGGAGATCAAGAATCTCATCATGGGTGATGTCTGGCTCTGTGCCGGGCAGTCGAACATGGCTGGCAAGATGCGGACTTCCTTGTCGCGCCATTTTCCGGAGAATTCAATTGAGAAAGCCGACTACCCGGCCTTGCGGCAGATGATATCGGGGCAGGGGACTGCATGGTTGGTGTGTTCACCGGAGACGGCTCCGGAAATAAAGAAAGTGGCCTTCTTTTTTGGGCGTCGCCTCCAGCAAGATGCGCTGGTTCCGGTCGGCTTAATTTGCGCCGCCGTGGGTGGGTCGAAGATTGAGAGCTGGCTCAATCAGGAGCCCTATCCAATCGGCGGCATCCACACCAAACTGATCGAGCCGCTCGTTGGATACGGTCTGCGTGGGGCTCTGTGGTATCAAGGCGAGAGCAATGAGAACGACCGTCGGCTTTATCAACCGAAACTGCAGTCCCTGATTACCGGTTGGCGCACGGTCTGGAATCAGGGCGAGTTCCCAGTTTACTTTGTGCAGTTACCGGGGATTGGAGTGTCCTCCTTGGACAACCCGGCCGGTGGGGATGGCCGGGCCGAGATTCGTCAGGCCTCCGTGGAGACACTCAAACTCAAGAACACCGGGCTGGCAGTGACCATCGATGTGGGGGCGAAGGGGGAGCATCCTCCTAATAAATATGATACCGGGGTCCGTCTCGCACGCCTGGCCTTGCACCATGATTACGGATTCACCGAGCTGACACCCTCTCCTTTGTATAAGAACCACGCCATCAAGAACGGCACGATCCGCATTTCCTTCGACCACGCTCCGGGTGGATTGATGATTGCCCGCAAAGAGGGCTTTCCTCCGCCGTCCCCGACACCCGATGCCAAGCTGCAATGGCTATCGATTCAATCCAAGGACGGCAGGTGGTACTGGGCCGAGGGGCATATCGACGGCTCGGAACTGGTGGTCTCCAGCAAGGACGTTCACGAACCGATCGCGGTGCGTTACGCCTACACCCAGCACCCCGCCGGCCACCTGCTCTACAACAAGCAAGGCCAACCGGTCAGCCCCTTCAGCACCATCGGCTACGGATCGAAAAAGAAACCGCAAAAGAAGTGATTGGTAGACCTTTCAGGAATGCTGAATCCTCTTCTCGGCCGTTCTTTACCACTTCGGCCTCCGGCTGTATCAAGATCTCTCCATCTCGATCGGGCTATATTTTAAAGAGATATTAACAGGTCGACAGGAATTCCGGCGCAACATAAATAAAACTCATTGTATCATGGACGACAATGAACCTACCCAATCCGAAGCCGAAGAGGCTAACAGGACCGATCCGAAGGACTCTGCGTCTTCGGCGCAGAAAGCCCCCAATCCCATCGGCTGGCGCTCGGCACTGTCGGCTTTCGTTCTACTGATCCTGATCTGCTTCTTGGTCAAGGGCTGCAATCAACCCCCGTCAGTCCGCGGCGCTGATGCCGAGCCGGAGCTTTTTTCGGCCGAACGCGCCGTCGAGCGTCTCAATCGTCTTCTGGGCGATCAGTCCGCCCATCCGATCGGAACAGCAGAAAACGATCAAGTTCGTAAGCGCCTCCTTGCCGAGCTGACCGGTCTTGGCCTCGAACCAACCAGCTCCGACCACTGGGTGAGTAATGAACACTTGGTCGAAAAAAATGACGATGGTGAATATGTCCCCTCCCGAGCCTGGGTCTCCGCCTTGACGATGGCGCGCAATGTGATGGCTCCGCTGCCCACCACCAATCCGGATCTTCCCGCCCTCATCCTGGCCTGCCATTACGACTCAGTTCCGGCGGGTCCCGGGGCCGGAGACGACGGAGCGGCAGTCGCGGCGCTCCTTGAAGTGGCCCGCGCCCTGATGTTGAAAGGGCCGCTCGCGCGCCCAGTCATCCTTCTTTTCACCGACGGTGAGGAACTGGGGCTCTATGGCGCGCAGGCATTTTGCGAGAATAATCCGCTTGCCGATTCTCCTCAAAAGGTCGGGCTTGTCCTGAACTTCGAAGCGCGGGGCTCTTCCGGACCTAGCCTCATGTTCGAAACCTCGAAGAACAATCGTTGGCTTATCGAGCAGGCATCTGCCGGACTGGACCGGCCCATGAGCAGTTCAGCCTACGTCGAGATCTACCGTCTCATGCCCAATGGCTCGGACTTGACCGTCTTCATGGAGAATGAAATGCCGGGGATGAACTTCGCTTTTCTCCGCAATCCAAAACATTATCACACTCCGTTCGACAATCTCAAAAACCTCGACCACCAGAGTCTGCAACACCATGGCGACAATGCCCTCGGAATGGTTCTCCAATTGCTGGAGGCAGATTGGGAGGGGGCCACTGACAAGGAGGCGGGTGACGCCGTCTATACCGATGTCTTTGCACGGTGGATCCTCGCCTGGAAAACCAGTTCCGGTCCGCCCTTTGCGGCATTCTTCCTGGGGGTCCTTCTGGTGGTCTTGGTGATCCTCTCCCGTCGTCACCGCTGGTGGCTGGCGAGAATCAGTGGAACCTTGCTCTGCTGGATCTGCATCATCCTATTGGCCGCCATTCTCTCGTGGGTCGCCGCCTTCCTGCTCGACTTAAAGGAGGCAACACCAACCCGCTGGCCAGACGCATTTCACCTCGATGTCATGGTGCACTGTCTCTTTGCCGCGTTCGGCATCCTGTTCGCGATCTTCTTTTTCCGCGGGGAGCGCACGCTTTTCTTCCTGATTCACGGGATCGTCATGAGCTTGATCGGGTTCGTTCTCGCCATCAATCCGGGGGAGGATTCGGTGGTTGGTTTTTCCTATCTCTTTATCCTTCCGGGGCTCGCTTCGGCCGTCGGAGGGCTCCTCCTTTTACGGAAGGGCACAAGCGAGTTGCTCTTCGCGGGTGCCTGTCTGCTTCCCGCTTTTGTCACCGCGATCATTTGGGTTCCGCTTCTGATGCGGATGCCTCTTGCTCTTGGCGTGATGGCGACAGTCGCGCCAGCTTTCGGAGTGATCTTTGTGATTCTGCTGCTCCCCCTTGTCCCGATTCTGATCGAGTTCCGGGGCCGGGCACTCCTCGCCATCTCGTTGGGACTCGTCGCCCTGACCGGTTGGTCGTTTCGCAGAGCCGTCTTGACGGATCCGTTTACCGAAGATGCGCCGCAACAGGTGAATCTCATTTACGTTGAGCAAGAAGGCCTCCCGCAGGCCAAGCTCGTCATCCAGGCCCTCGAGGGTTTCGAGGCCCTCGAGGCAAAAATTCCGGATTCGCTTTTCAAGAACCTGACCTCCATCAAAAAGTTGCCTCCAACCACATTCGCTGGAAGGCACGCGCACGGTGGATCGAAGGGGAAGTGCGCGTTTACAGTCGATTCCGAGAAGGTTCCAGCCCCCGAAGTCGAACTTCTGAGTCACGAGAAGCGAGAGGGAGGCTATTCTGCTCGTTTCCGACTCCGCCCGGTTCGTGACTCGCAGTATCTCATGGTCGGAATCCCCGACACCAACATCACGTTGGAGGGGATTGAAATCGCGGGAGAAAAGGATCTGCCCATTCCTTCCGAGAGAGTGGACTGTCACAAGTGGCTTCGCGTTCGGGGAGCCCCACCGGAAGGCGTCGAGATCGAACTCGAGTGGACAGGCCCCGCGGAATTCCCGCTCACGATCGCCGGTATCACAAGCGGCCTGCCGCCCAACCTAAGTCACCATGGCGAGACGCGCGAAAAACTTCCGGCCTGCTCCGGACACTCGGGAGATCAGAGCATTGCAATCAAACAAATTATCCTGCGTTAACACTTGCTCCTTTTTTAGCGAGTTCAAGCGGGTCACTGCGAAAGGCTTACCCCCTGTTGATGGATAGTTTGGATGGCACAACCATAGTCAATGGCGTCCAGAATAACATCTTGGCCGACTTCCCCATCGCAAGCACCGACCACGCGAACAACCTCAACATTGTCAAGACAGGCGGCGTCGGAAACACGCTCGACACCTTCGGACACGCAAACCTCGCGCGCACCTATGGTTTTAATATCGAGGTCGAAGCCATCTCCGTCCCCGAGCCTTCGGGCACTCCTTTTTGCCCTGGTCGCAGCCATCAGGCGCTTCACCTGCGACGACACGCTGCCCTGCCCGACCGCTCCAGATGGAGGCAGGTTAGCGCCTTCCTCGATGGCATCCTGGGTTCATCCATGTTTCCCAATCAAACCTCTCAGCATCTCGAGACAGGGGAACAACTGATGCGGTTCGAAGCGGAGCGTTTGTCTCTCCCTGCCGATCACTACTTCGTGCGGTTGCTCATACTTCTGATCAAATAGCGCGTCTTGAAGGAGTTGATAAATTTCTCTACATGAGTTGGAATCAACAGGACATGGAGGGAAGCAATGATCGGACGAGCGGGCTGCGGCAATTTTGCCTGGGCATGACGCTGTTGCTGATCGCGGTGCTTCCTTGTTTTTCTGAGGAGGAGAAGGTCGATTTTGGCCGTGAGGTGCAGCCGATTCTGGCGGAGCATTGCTTCACTTGTCACGGCCCGGACGCGGAATCGCGGGAGGCAAAGCTGCGTCTGGACCAGCGCGACAACGCGATCGTCGATCGCAAGGGTTACGCGGCCATCGTGCCGGGAGATTCGGATGCAAGCGAATTGGTGGCACTCATTCTCAGCGACGATGAGGACGAGGTAATGCCACCTCCCAAGTTCAAGAAACCACTCAGCGCGCAGCAAAGAGAGACCCTCGTGCGTTGGATCGATCAGGGTGCCGAATACGATGGGCATTGGTCCTTCGAGCCGATCAGGAAGCCGGTGCTTCCGGGTGGGGTAGGGGGCAACGAGATTGATCATTTCGTGCGAGCTGCCTTGGCGAAGCGGGGGATCAAGCCTGCGCAGGAGGCCGATCGAGCGACCTGGTTGCGTCGGGTCACGCAGGACCTCACGGGCTTACCTCCGTCGCTCGAGGAACTGGATTCATTTTTGAACGACCGTTCGGCGACGGCCTCCGAGACGGTGGTGAATCGTTTGCTGGGGAGTGTCGATTACGCCGAACGCATGGCCGCGATCTGGCTGGACAATGCGCGCTACGCGGACAGCAACGGCTATCAGTTCGACAACCTCCGGACGATGTGGCCGTGGCGGGACTGGGTGATCGGGGCCTTCCGTCAGAACATGCCCTACGACCGGTTTGTGACCGAGCAGTTGGCCGGGGACCTCTTGCCGAAGGCCACGCAGGAGCAGAAGATCGCGACCGGCTTCAACCGAAACCACGGGTTCACGATTGAGGGGGGCGTGATTGCTGAAGAATACCGGGTGATGTCCGTCAATGACAAGACGATCACGGCGGGAACGCTTTTCCTTGGGCTGACCTTCGACTGCGCGCGTTGTCACGATCATAAGTATGATCCGATTTCGACGAAAGAGTATTACTCCCTCTACGCCTTCTTTAACAGCAGCGCAGAAGGGGGCGTTGGGCAGAAGGGCAAGCCGCTCGCACCGTCCATTGCGGTCGATGGCGGGCACGTGATGGTGATGCGGGAAAAGCCGCGCAAGACGCACGTGCTGACCGGTGGGCAGTTTGACCAGATCGGCGAAGCGGTGCAGGCGGATACCCCTGCGGTCCTGCCGCCCTTCGGTGATCGCCCGCGGAATCGACTTGGCCTGGCGCAGTGGCTGACGGACGAGGAGAACCCCTTGTTGGCCCGCGTGACGGTGAACCGGATTTGGCAGCAGCTCTTCGGGGTGGGGTTGTTTAAGACGGTGGACAATGTCGGAGTTCAGGGCGAGCTGCCCAGTCACCCGCAGCTCGTGGATTGGCTGGCGGCAGACTTTCGGGAAAGCGGCTGGGACCTGCACCATCTGATCCGTCAGATCGTGCTCTCGGCGACCTATCGGCAGGATTCGAAATTTCGACCTGCCTTGGAAGATCCGGAGAACCGTCTCTTGGCACGTGGTCCGTCCTATCGTTTGCCTGCTGAAATGATTCGGGACCAGGCCCTGGCGGTGAGCGGTTTGCTGACTCGCACCGTTGGTGGTCCCAGCGTGAAACCGTATCAGCCGTCGGGCATTTGGGAGGATCTCAACGCGCCGGCCAGTCACGCCGAAGTTTACAAGCAGGACGACGGCGCGGGGCTCTACCGGAAGAGCATGTATACCTTTTGGCGTCGGGCGGCAATGCACCCGGCGATGGCGGTCTTCGATGCCCCGAGTCGGGATGTCTGCAGCGTGTTGCGCTCAACGACGAACACGCCGCTCCAGGCCTTGGCCCTGCTGCATGATCCGACCTACCTCGAAGCGGCCCGGAAGTTGGCTGAGTTGGCGCTCGGCGGCCCGAATCCGGTCGTCACCGCGATGCGTCGAACACTTTCCCGGGATCCCACCGAGCGGGAGATGGCGCTCTTGAGCAAGCTGGCACGGGAGCGGCTGGCGCACTACAAATCGGATTTGAAAGCCGCCGAAAAATTGCTTGGGGTGGGGGCGTCGTCGAGTGACCCAAAACTCGGTCGAGCGCAGCTCGCGGCGATGACAGATGTCTGTCTCACCATTTTCAACCTCAGCGAAACGATCACTCGAAAGTAAGACCATGAACGATTTGGAATCAACGATGGCGAGCATTGATCGCCGCCAAATGCTGAAGTTGGGCGCTGCCGGGCTGGGAGGAATGGCTCTGGCCGATCTGCAGGCGGCGGGTTCGCAGGGCGCAACCGGGATCCATCACACGGCCAAGGCCAAGCGCGTCATCTACCTCTTCCAGTCCGGTGGGCCGTCGCAGGTCGATCTCTTCGACCACAAGCCGATGCTCGCCAAGCACCACGGGGAGGACATCTTTAAGCTGGTTGAGAAAGAGGGGCGACTGACCGGATTTACCAATGGTCACAAGATTCATCCCGTCATCGGGCCGAAATACAAGTTCTCCAGGCAGGGTGGGAGCGGCGCGTGGATGAGCGAGTTGCTACCGCACATGAGTAAGATCACGGATGACGTCTGCACGATCCGCAGTGTCAGCACCAAGCCGGTCAACCACGACCCGGCGATGACTTTCATGCAGACCGGGCATGGCTTGCCCGGGCGGCCCTCTATGGGTTCCTGGTTGAGCTATGGCTTGGGGAGTATGAACCGCAACCTGCCTGATTTCGTGGTCCTCGTGTCGCGTGGTGACTTGGGCAACATGCAGCCGCTCAACAACCGACTTTGGGGGAGCGGGTTTCTTTCGGAGAAGTATGCCGGAGTGCGCCTTCGCTCCGGTGCCGAACCGGTGCTCTACCTGAATGATCCGGCCGAAAAGCCGATCAAAGACCGGCGTGAAATCCTCGATGTGATCAACAAGCTCAACGAAGAGGAACTGAGCCGCAGTGGCGATCCCGCCGTCGCCACCCGCATGGCGCAGTATGAAATGGCGTTCCGGATGCAGAGCTCCATTCCGGATTTGAGTGACCTGTCCGATGAGCCGGAATCCACCTACAAGCTCTATGGCGAGGAGGCCCGCAAGCCGGGGACCTATGCCTTCAACTGCTTGATGGCGCGGCGACTCGCCGAGCGCGATGTGCGCTTCATCCAGCTCTACCACTCGGGCTGGGACCATCACTTTAATCTTCCTTCGCACCTGCCCAAGCGTTGCAAAGAGACCGACCAGGCATCGGCCGCCTTGATCACCGACCTCAAACAACGCGGTCTTCTCGAGGATACCATCGTGGTCTGGGGTGGCGAGTTTGGACGCACCACCTTTAGCCAGGACGGCAAGGTCAAGGCGGACTACGGTCGCGACCACCATGCCAACTGCTTCACCACCCTGGTGGCCGGAGGCGGATTCAAGCCCGGCCTGGTCCACGGCGAAACCGATGATTTCTGCTACTCAGTGGTGCGCGACGAGGTGCCCGTTCACGATCTCCACGCCACCCTCATGCACCAGCTCGGCATCGACCACGAGCGCCTGACCTTCCGCCACCAAGGCCGCGACTACCGCCTCACCGATGTGCACGGCAAGGTGGTCAGGGAGTTGCTGACCTGAACGCTCTGTTTATAGACAAGCTCTGGCTCCGCGTCGCTATTTTTCAAACCGTATATTTATGAATATGAACAAGAACTTCTCCATGGGCTTTCTGGCCTTGGTCACAACCCACAACCTGCAAGCCGAGGTCAAACTGCCTGCGGTCCTTTCGGATAATATGGTTCTTCAGCAACAGAGCGATGCCAGGTTCTGGGGCTGGGCTGCTCCCGGCGAAAAGGTGGGTGTCAAAGGGTCATGGGAGGAGGACTTCTCAGCTCCTGTTACCGCTGACGATGACGGCAAATGGAAGACGTCGCTCAAGACTCCCAAGGCCGGTGGACCGTATACAATTACGGTCAAAGGCAATAATACCATCGACCTCAAAAATATCCTGATCGGTGAAGTCTGGGTGTGCTCCGGCCAGTCGAACATGGAATTCCGCTTGCCCCATGGCACCAATGGCGATCAGGAGGTTGCAGAAGCAGACTACCCCCAAATTAGGTTTTTTAATGTCAGTGGCGCTGCTACTGCGCATCCAGCGGACGATGTGAAGGGGCAGTGGTCCGAGTGCACTCCCAAAACGGCGGGGAAAATTCTAGCGGTGCCTTATTTCTTTGGCAGAAAAATCCACACCGAACTCAATGTTCCGATCGGCTTGGTATGCCCCGCCATGGGAGCAACGCCTGCACGGGCATGGACTTCCGGCAAGATGCTCTTGGAGAAGAACATGTATGCCCACGAGGTCAAACAGGTCTCGGACACGGAAACGATCGAAAAGGCCAAGGCGAAATATGAGGAGGAGATGCAGAAGTGGCACAAGGCGATCGATCAACTCGATCCGGGCATGGCCGGAAAATGGTATGACGCCCAAGCCGATGAATCTTCGTGGAAAAACGTAGACCTCCCATCAACTATCGAAAAAACCGCGCTCGGCCCGTACGACGGCATTGTCTGGTACCGAAAAACGGTTGATATCCCATCCGACTGGGCGGGCAAGGAAATGACGGTTTCCTTAGGTGCCGTCGACGACCAGGATGTCACCTATTTCAACGGCACAAAGATCGGCGGTTTGCATGACAATAAACAATCAAGGAACTACAAAATCGACGGTTCACTGGTGAGGGTCGGCAAGAACACCATCGTGGTTAAAGTTCAGGACTTTGCCGGTGGGGGTGGGTTTATGGGCAAACCCGAACAAATGCTTCTGACGTCGGGCGATCAAAAAACTTCGATCGCCGGACCGTGGCTTTACAAGGTCGGTTCAAAACGTTCTGCGTGGCCCAGAACTCCGAAAGGTCTTCCCAGGATCGGTGCCCGCTGGCCGTCGGCCTTGTTCAACGGCATGATCAGCCCGCTGACCTCATCAACAATTAAGGGGGTCATCTGGTACCAGGGTGAAAACGACGTCAGTGGGGTGGGGTGGTATCGGCCGCTCTTTCCAAATCTGATCCAAAGCTGGCGCGATGCGTGGGGCCTGGGCGACTTCCCGTTCTACCATGTGCAGCTGCCACCGTATGATTATGGCTCATCTAACAGTGCGCTCCTCAGGGAGGTGCAGATGAAATCGCTCTCCATGAAGAATGTCGGCATCGCGGTGACTTTGGATGTCGGTGACTTCAAAAACATTCACCCGCCACACAAAAAGGAAGTCGGGGAGCGGCTTGCCCTTTGGGCCTTGGCCAAAGACTACGGGCAAAAGGGCCTGGTCTGTTGTGGCCCGATCTATCAGGACATGAAGGTCGAAGGTGGGAAGATCCGCTTGTCGTTTGAGCACACCGGTTCGGGGCTGGTCGCAAAGGACGGCACCCTTGCCAACTTCGTGATCGCCGGAGCCGACAAGAAATTCGTTTCGGCCAAAGCCACGATCGAAAATATGACGGTCGTTGTTTCAAGCGACACGGTGGCCAAGCCGGTCGCAGTCAGATACGCGTTTGATAATACCGGCGTGCCCAGCCTGTTCAACAAGGAGGGATTGCCGGCGTCTTCCTTTCGGACGGATGAGTGGTAGTTGGCAGGAGAGTAGGGGACGGCATCGATCTCGAGCGCGTCACCTTCCGCCACCAAGGCCTCGACGACAGACCCACCGATGTATACGGAAAGTTGGTCAACAAGTGATGTCTCAAGGATGCCTCCGCCGGAGAGCAACAAAAGCCTCACGGAGGAAGAGAAGGGGATTCTCAAACGGTGGATCGGGGAAGGCGCTCAATACCAACCTCACTGGGCTTTTGTTTCACCAAGGAAAATGACGCCGTTCTCTGCGTCTGGAGTAAGCGGAACCCGATTGATCAATTTATTTTTCCTTTTGGGATTTGAGAAAGTTTACGATGTTTTCGCGGTCGTTCTGCTCTTCTTTTTTTCGCATTTCGAGGCGCTCCTTGGCCTTTTTAAGTGTATTTCCGGACCAGGCGTTGACCTCGAAGTAGTCGCCGCAGAAGGGGACCAGCAGGTCGATCCAGGCCTGTAACTTGTCGAGTTCTTCGGTGGTGAGTTTGACCTCATGGTGGCCTTTTTCCAGGAGTGGGAAAAGACCGCTGCGGATTGAGCCGGCGGAGTTGGGGCTGAGCATGGTCGCCTCGGAGGAGTTGTTGATCCAGTTGATCCATTTGTTTGATCTTCCTTCGCCGAGTTTCGGGTTAGTCTGGGCAGCAGGCGTGATGCCGGTGAGTGTGAGGTATGATCGTGCCCAATTACGCCCGGCGGATTTGTCCAAAATGGGTTCGTCTGTCAGGATGTATTTGGCGGCCTCTGTTTGGTCATTGGCGTTGTGGCAACTGGTGCAGTTTTTATCGAGGATCGGTTGGATTTCCTTGAGGAAACTGAATCCTCGCTTGGGGCCATAGAACGCCTCCAGCTTTGCCGGGCCTTCTTTCAAGGCCAGCGATATTCCAGCTGTCATGGGCGGGGTTTCATTTTTGTTTTCGTGGCATCCGATACAGGAGAAGGTTTCGCCTGGCATGAGCGTTGCCCAGGAGCGCATCGTTTGGATGACTTGGTTTTTCTCGTTGAGCGCCTGGAAGTAAACCGGCGTTTTTGCCGGAACCTCGAACATGGCTGAGCCGTCCTCGTATACTTTTGTGTCGCCAAGGATGGCTTTGACATCCCAGCTACCAGTGCCGACTGCGATTGGAGTCGAGACCTTTGCGCTTCCTCCCCGACCGTGGCTGTAGTTATGTCCGATGTCCATTTCGCGGTAAAGGAGTTCTACGACGCGTAGTTTTTTGACGGTTCCGCGAGGGATGCCGGCCAGACCAGGGCCGCTGTAGATGTCTTGCATGAAGAAGGTGCCTGTTTTTTTACGGTAGTCGACAGCGGAGGGACGGGCATTAGGTTTGGGGCGTGCGATGACGGGGATTGCCTTGAGGGAGGAAATGCGGGGGTCGGCTGCGAGGAGTTCGCGCTTGCCGTCGATGGTCATGTAATAGAGGTGGAAACGTGAGGTTTCGCGGGCGAATCTCGGTAAATTCACGAATGCGGGAGAGGACATGTGTCTGCCGATGGGGTCGTAGCTGACGATTAGTGATGAGTCGTCGAGGGCGAAGGGGTAGCTGTATTGGTCGCCCACTTGCGCATAGTCGTCTTTTGCTGGATAGGTTGGTTTTTTTCCCGAGGGGAGTTCTATTACTCCGTCGGTGCCCTGGCGTCCTTTTGAGGTGTCGACAATGGCTAACTTTCCGCTTTGGGGTCCGTGGTGTGCCCCGATCACCGTCATGACCTTTGAGCTGCCTGGGATTCCACTGGGGTGAAAGAAGGTGGTGGGGGCGACGGTGTTATTGCCGTAGTATTCGGTTTGGCCGGTGCCGTCGCTGTTCATTTGGAAGAGCGCTTGGGTGTAGATTTGGGACCGGTCGTTGTAGTCCCACCGCAGGTAGATGACCCTGCCGTCGTCGAGGATGGTTGGGCTAAGGGTGTGGACCTGGTCGTAGCCTACGCGGCGGGGGTAGCGTCCGTCTTTGTCGCAGATGAAAAAGTTCGAGACGTCAGGCCCGGCGCAGGGGACACTTTGGACGACCCGGCTCGAGTTGAAGAGGATGTCGCCATTGGGCAGGTAGACTGGTTCGTAGGTCGCGCCGTAGGTGTCGCCTCCGCCGGCGATGGCCCGCGTTTTTCCGGTGGCGAGTTCCATTTCGTAAACTTGGTATTGCGGGTCGCTTTTGTCTTTGCGCCAGGCAAAGAGCAGGCGTTTTGCGTCGTAGGAGAGGGCGGGGTCGCGGAGGGTGCCGCCGGTTTCGGTTTTTAAGATGGGCGTTGCTTCTGCAAAAGAGCCGCTTTTTTCAGCCTCGGGGGTGAGGTTCAGTTTGAAGAGGCCGCCGTGAATATCGCCAGCCCATTTCACATATTCGGTGTAGGCGAAGAAGGTGTCGCCCATGTTCTGGTGTCTGACGAAGAGGATCTCCTTGGTCTTGTCGAGAAGGTTGGCCAGCCGGGCATGTCGGCGGATTTTGCAGGCGTGGACATAGAGATCGAGCCAGCGTGGGTCGTTCGGGCCAACTTTTTCGCTGATGAGGCGGTTGAGTTTTGTTTTGATTTCGCCGCGATCCTTGCCGCACTCGGGGAGGACTTTCTCGATGAGTTTCCGCTCCAGCGAGGCGTCGCGCTTGGCCTGGAGGTAGTTGGTGATGTCCAGTTTTCCATCCCGATAGCCCTGGTCCCAGTCGTCCATTTTCCCTTCGGAGTCCTGCATCAACCAGTCCGTTTCGTGGGGAAAGTCTGCCCAGGATGTTGTGGAGACTGCGGAGCCATAGAAGACACCTGGAGTGGGGTTTGTGGCATTTGTCGAGCTCCTTACGGCAACCATCGTTTCTGCCCAGGTGGTTTTTCGCTCATAGGTGGTTTCCGGGAGTGGGGCGGTAGCCGGGTCTCTCGGTCTAAGTTCTTCGACGGCCGATGCTGGAACAGCGCAGAACGTTTGGAAGGTCAGCGCGGTCATCAAGGCTGTGAAAAGTATATTGTTTTTCATGGTTTCTTTCTCTTTTTCTAAGGTGTGTCTCTAATCCTGTTTGACGGCGTCCACTTCGATTTCGAAGAGGAGGTCATCGCGGCAGATGTCGTTCTGTGCGGCGGGGACCGGGAGTTGCGTCAGCCCGTGTTCTCTACAGTAGCGGTCGTAGATGGGGAGGTCGCCGAGGTGTTTGAAATAGGCGGTTCCCCTCGTGACGTCCGACCAGTTCATTTCGCGGGATTGCAGGATGGCCTTGACCACTTTCATGGTCAACGCTGTCTCTTATACACATCTGACGCTGCCGACGATCTACTCTGTGTAGAT
>CAJXVQ010000070.1 GCA_913060685.1 uncultured Verrucomicrobiales bacterium | reverse complement strand
CTACACAGAGTAGATCGTCGGCAGCGTCAGATGTGTATAAGAGACAGGGTTGGCAAGACGGTTCAAGTCGGAGCGATTCGAATGACGCCGGAGGTGGCTGGGGAGTGGAAATGGGAACAGGCGAATCGCTTGGAGTTCACTCCCACCGTTGGGTGGTTGCCGCCGGGGGTGTATCGCTTTGCAGTGGGGACGGGACTGCTGGCGAAGGATTGTCAACTGGCGGAGAACACAGCCTTCAAACGTGCATTGAAAGCACCTCCGCTCTCGGCGCGCTTCCACTCTCGAACCTACTACATCGATCCAGCCACCCCGACACTGCAGCAGTTGGTCACGACCGTGGACTTCTCGCAATCGGTCTCGCTGGAAGAGGCACAACGACAGTTTTCGGTCACCAGTGTGACTGGTATCGAGATCTTTCAACCTGGGAGTGAGGCTCAAGTGCTGGCGGACCCGAAGACGCCATTGCGATTTTATCTTCGCTCGCCGTTGATGCAACCGGGTGAGAAGGAGGATCTGGTGCTCTTTAAATTTCAAGCCGGACTCACCGCCAAGGCCGGTGGTGAGCCCGGTCTCAAAGATTTCGAAACGAAGCTCACGGCCTACAGCAAGGACTCCATATTCTTCGTTCGTACCATCGGCAACATGCTGCGGAAAACACCCGCAGGCGAACCCGAGCAAGCCATTCTTGTCGAACTCAGCATCCCGGCCCAAACCGCTCCGCTCGCAAAGGTGGTGGAAGCCTGGAAACTCCCCCCGGAATTCAAGGGAAAAAATGGGAGAGCGATATCGTGGACGAAGGAGAATGTCACCGAGGAGGTCCTGGCAAAGTCGGCGAAAATTCAGATGGAGCTCATCACCACCCCGGGTGCCCCTGCCAGGGAGGCGACGATGGCACTGCGGGTCGCGCAGCAACCCGGTGGCAAGATCTTGATGAGAGTGCCCAAAGAGACAGCAGGCCCCGGTGGGTTTGTCACCCCGGAGGAATTCCGGGAGGTCACGATGCTTCCGGAGATCCCGAAAGAAGCCGCCCTCATGGGAAAGGGAGGGCTCCTGGCCCTGAATGGCGAGCGCAAAATCAATGTGCAGTCACGCGGACTGGATCACCTCCGCTACACCGTTGCGAGGGTTCAGAGCAAACAAATTAATCATCTCGTGAGCCAGACGAGTGGCAATTTTGAATCACCCAATTTTCGCTACGGCTTTGGGTTCGATAACATCTCGGACTCCGAGCAATCGGTCCAACCGATTGTGAAGAAAGGCGAATATCGCGTGAACTATTCGTCCTTCGATTTCTCCTCGTTGATCCGGGCTTCCCAGCCAGGGGCAACCCCCGCGCACGGCTTGTTTTATCTCACGGTCGAAGGAGTGCGTCCTCGGACAAGAGAAGATGGAATCGTGGCTGAGGGATCCCCTGACAAAGATTGGGTGCCCTTGGCTCCCGGTAGCAACCGGAGCTACAGCAGCCGTCACCGCGGTGGTAATACCACCACCTATCCCACGGGAGACCGACCGCAGGACCGGCGATTCATCCTGGTCACGGATCTCGGCCTCATCATGAAAGAGAGTGCGGACGGTCAGCGGATGATTTATGTGCAATCGTTCAGTGGCCGAGGGCCGGTGGAAGACGTGGAAATTTCCGTGTTGTCCATGAATGGCACCGTGCTGAAAAATGCCACCACGGATGCGCTCGGCAAGGCGAAATTACCCTCCTTGCGGGGGCTGCAACGGGAGATGGCTCCTGTCGCCCTGATCGCGAAAAAGGGAGACGACCTCGCCTTCATTCCCTGGGCCAAGAACGAACGGCACCTGGACACCTCGAGGTTCGATGTCGGCGGCGTTCAATACAGCGAAAAATCGGCGCTGACAGCTTCCCTCTTTACAGAACGCGGGATCTATCGTCCGGGCGAGTCGATTCGCGTCGGAGGCATCGTTCGCCAGCGCGACTGGTCGGGTGATCTGACCGGGATGCCGCTCGAATTGGTGGTGGTGAATGCGAAGCAGGATGTCGCCGGCCGCTACCCGCTGAACCTGGCGGCCGGGGGAGTTTTTTCGCAAACCGTCCCGACTGCCGAAACCTCACCCACCGGTCCGTGGCGAGTCTACCTGGAGAGACCCAAGCCCGCCGATGCCCGACCGCAGGAGCGCTCCACTTATCTTGGAGGGACCTACATAAGGGTGGAAGAATTTCAACCCGACCGACTGAAAATAAAGGCCCGGTTTCAGCCCGGCGCAAGCGATGGCTGGAGATCGCCGGACGACCTGGCCGTGACCGTGCAACTCGACACCCTCTTCGGCCTTCCAGCGGCAAAGCGGCGGGTTGCGGCGAAACTTCACCTGTCCCCCGCCACTCCCTATTTTTCCAAATGGCCAGGCTGGCAGTTCGGCATGTCGGGCGTCAACCGGCGCGAATCCAAAGAGATTCCACTCGCAGATGGCCAGACCGATGCAAACGGTCAGGCGACCCTGCCTCTGAACCTGGAAGCCCACACCGCGCCCATGTTGCGGGCCCGGGTGGAGTTAGAAGGGTTTGAAGCAGACGGTGGCCGGGGAGTACGCACCGAGCTGAGCACGCTGGTGTCACGCCAGTCCTATCTCATCGGCCATAAGGCGGATCGTTACCTGGGTTACCTCAATACGAACGATCCCGTCTCGGTCGGCCTCGTCGCAATCGGTCCGGACAGTAATCCCGTGGCCGTAGCGGATCTCACCCGCGTTCTGGTGGAAACCAAGTATGTCTCGGTCCTGACCAAGCAGAGAAACGGCAGTCTCGGATACGAATCCCAGAAGCGCGACGACACTCTGGAATCCGTTGCCATTGCTCTTCCGGCATCGAAGCAGGCCCTCCCCCTCCCTTTGGATAAACCCGGAACCTTTCGTTATGAGATTCGCAATGCCGCCGGTCAGACCCTCTGCTCGATTCCGTTCCTCGTGGCTGGAAAAGGCGATGCCTCCAAGGACCTCGAACGCAGTGGTGAATTGGTGATCAAATTTCCAAAAAAGAAATGGCTTCCTGGTGAGGAATTGGAATTTTCCCTGACGACCCCGTTTACCGGAGCCGGGTTGATCACGGTGGAGCGGAACACGGTGTTGGAACAGAAATGGTTCACCTGTGACACCAAATCTTCGGTGCAAAAAATTCGAATTCCGGACAACCTGGAAGGTGGAGCCTACCTGCATGTCGTGATGGCCCGGGCCCTGGATTCTCCTGATGTTTTTCTGAACCCGCTGGCGAGTGGGATCATGCCCATTCCCGCCGCCCGTGGCCAACGGGAGATGGTGGTGACTCTCGACGCACCCAAGCGGGTTCGGCCCGGCGAGCGAGTCGCCATTAGCTACACCTCGCCCGAGGAAGGACACATCGTCATCTGGGCTGTGGACGAGGGCATCCATCTGGTGAGTGGCTACCAAGCCCCCGACCCGCTGGCAAGGCTCCTGCCCCCGGCGGCCCTGGAAGTGAGGACCTATCAATTGCTGGATGTTCTCATGCCCGAATTCAGCCTGCTTCGAAAGTCGCTGGCAATTGGTGGAGGCGGAGACGGCAGCACCAGTGTTCCCGACCTTAAATTAGGACTCAATCCATTCAAACGTCGCCGGGATGCTCCGGTGGTTTACTGGAGCGGCTTCGTGCCGTGTGGCCCCGAGCGCAAGGAAGTCTTCTACGAGGTGCCGGAATATTTTGCCGGCCGCCTCAAAATCATGGCAGTGGCAGTCGCGCCGGATGCCATCGGCGTGGGTCAGGAAGAGACGATCGTAAAGGGCGATTTTGTCCTGACCGCCACCACCCCGCTCTCGGTGGTACCGGGTGATGAATTCACGGCAACTGTCACCGTGGCCAACCAATTGGAAGGCGCTGCAGTCACGGATCAAGTGACCGTTGTGGCCGAGGCCCAAGGAGGCGTCGAAATTATCGAAGCTGCTCCAGAAGGGCAAACCGTCGCGGTCGGCAAGGAGATCACGCTTCGCTACCGTTGCCTCGCCAAGCAACAGTTGGGCAACGCCGAACTCAAATTCACCGCAGCCAGCGGGGCCAGCAAACAAGAGACACGCAACTCATTTAGCGTGCGCCCCGGTGTGGCACGGGCCGCGAAAGTCCAGAGCGGTTGGTTCCGCAACGGCTCGCATGATGTGGAAGTGAAGCATCCCATGTTTGACCAGTTTGCAGAGCGGCAGGCCATCGTCTCCACCACGCCGCTGGGACTGGCGCACGGCTTGTCCGCGTTTTTGAAAGAGTATCCCCACGGCTGTACCGAGCAGATTACCAGCCGGGCGTTCCCTTGGTTGGTGCTGAAGGACGACGCGAATTTTGGCATCGATAAAGCGGAGGCTGAAAAGGCCATCGCCAACACCATGAACCAACTGGCACGACGCCAGGGCCGCAATGGAGGATTCGGGTACTGGTCCACCAATGAGCAGACAGGATTCGACTACCTTACCCTCTATGTCGGTCACTTCCTGACAGAGTGTAAAAACAATGATTTTCACGTGCCAGCCCGACTCTTCCAATCGACACTACGGCGTCTCCGCTACATGGCGGATGCCAAGGTGGCTCCGCCCACCACCCGCGATGGACGAACCTATTACTGGCGAACGCGCTGGGAAGCCGAGATGCGGGCCTCTGCCATTTATCTCCTCACCAGAAATGAAGAAGTCACCACCAACTATGCCTTGAAGCTGCAGGATTTCCTCGACGCGAAAGTGCCCAAGGCCCTGTGGCATCGGGATTCCACGGCAGCATGGCTCGCCTCGACCTGGCGACTTTTGAAGAAGGACGCCTCTGCCAAAAAGTTGATCCAAGCCCATCGTGCGGCCGTCAAGAAACCTGTGCCCAAGAATTGGGAACGTGGCTACTATTACTACACCTCAAGACTGACCCGCGAGGCCACCTCCTTCACGATCCTGTGCCGCCATTTCCCCGAAATTGCCAGGAAGCTCACCTACGAGGAAATGAAGCCGCTCACGCAAATGATCGAGAGTGCCGACTTCCACACCCTCTCTGCGGCATGGAGCGTGCAGGCTCTCAAGGCCTACTCGGACCTCGCTGCGAGCAATGGCGTGAAAGCGGGAATTGCCTCGGTGCAAGGTCAGATCGTCAAGGTGCTGGCCGAACCCGTCATGGGCCAGGTGAAGATCAAGGTGCCGGAAGGAATGACCCGCTTCTTCTTTGCCGAAGATGCTCCCGAAGGATTGGGAGCGTGGTATCAGACCATCGAAAAAGGCTTTGCGAAAACTTTGCCGGAAGAGGCCAGTGCAGTGCACATCGAAGTCCTTCGCGAACTGGTCGATGCCGCCGGTCAGCCCGTCACCCAGAGCAAATTGGGTGATACCCTGTTTGCAAAATTGACCATTCGTAACCTGACCAAAACCGATCTCCCCAATCTCGCGATTACGGAAATGTTGCCCGGTGGTTTCGAGTTCGCGCCGCCTGGCGAACCACATTCGCTGCGTCCCGGACTGGCTTCCCGCCAGGGCACCGACTACATCGATATCAGGGAGGACCGGGCTCTGATCTATCTTGGCTTGCGCTCTGAAGGATCACTGTCTCTGCAATACGCCCTGCGCCCGACTTGTGCCGGAACCTTCGTGGTTCCACCTCCGTACGCCGAGGACATGTATGAGGCGAAGGTCCGGGCGAACGGGGCCGCAGGAAAAATCATCATCTTGCCGCGGGAGTCGTTGTAACAAGGTCCATGACCGCTATTGGAACAAAGCTAAGGACCTTTTGCCTCCGCTCGTTGAAGGGGATGGCTGCCCTGCTCGTGATACTGGCACTCGTCTACTGGCTCCTGCCGAAACCAGACCTGCTCCCGCCGGATTTGGAGTACTCCCGCGTGGTGCTCGATCGCGATGGCGAGGTCATCTTCCTCACCACCACGAGCGAGGGCAGACTGCGACTGCCCACCACCTTGGATCAGATCGCCCCCGAGATGTTGGAAGCGACGCTGGAGATGGAGGATCGTCGCTTCTTCAGCCATTCGGGCGTCGATCCTCGTTCGTTGGCACGAGCCGGGTGGGGTGTCGTTTCGCAACAAAAACTCGGCGGAGGATCGACCATCACGATGCAGTTGAGTCGCTTGCGCTGGAGCCTGCGAACTCGCTCACTTTGGGGGAAATCCAAACAGATTTTCCGCGCCCTTCAATTGGAACGCCACTATTCCAAAGAAGAAATTGCCGCCGCGTATTTCACCATCGCCCCCTACGGAGGAAACGTGGAAGGAGTGAGGGCCGCCAGTTTTCGCTGGTGCGGGAAAGACGCGTCCGAACTCACCCTGCGCGAAGCGGCCAGCCTCAGTGCCATCCCACAGAGCCCCGGCACCCGCCGCCCGCGGGCCAGTGGCAATGCCTTGTTGGCCGCAGCCCAAGCCCGACTCATGACCCGCCTGCGGGCCAACCATGGCGAGCCGCCGAACGAACTCGATGCCGAGTTCCACCTCGTCCCCACCGCCATCCCACGCGAGGCCCCCCACTATGCCCGACGGCGATTGCATGAAGATCCCAAGAGCCTAACGGTCTCCACAACGCTCGACTTGACGCAACAACATCTGATCGAGGAATCGATCCGGGATTTTCTAGATCGTTGGTACTCGCAGGGACTGCGAAATGCCGCCGCCGTACTCTTGCACGCACCGACCGGAGAAATTCGCGCCAGTGTTGGCTCCGCAGATTTCCACAATGCCAACATCGCCGGCCAAGTGGACGGGACCCGCGCGCCACGCTCTCCAGGCTCCACTCTGAAGCCCTTCATCTACGCGCTGGCTTTGGATGCCGGTCTCATCCAGCCGCAGACCTTGCTCGATGACGCACCCAAACGATTCGCCGGCTACAACCCCGAGAACAGCGATCGCCAATTTCTTGGACCAATTGCCGCGAGTGAAGCGCTGCGCCGTAGTCGCAACGTGCCTGCCATTGAACTCGCCAATCGATTACCTCATGGCGGTCTGGAAGCATTTCTGAATGACTCCGACGTGGACTTACCACAGCGCAGCCACGGTCTGGCTCTTGCGATTGGAGCCACCGAAATGCGCCTTGAAGATCTCGCGCACCTTTACGCCGAACTGGCGTTTCCCCGGCGAGGCAAACTCTCACCATCGGCTTGTTGGCTCACCTTGGATGCTCTCCGCAGCAAAGAACCCGGAGCCCCGCTGGGCTTGGCTTTTAAAACCGGAACCTCCAATGGCTTTCGCGACGCCTGGGCTTGCGGAGTCATGGGCGATTGGGTTCTCTGCGTCTGGGTTGGGCACTTCAATGGCCGCGGCATGCCTGGCCTCTTCGCAAGCGAAACCGCCGCCCCCTTGCTTTGGCAAACCGTGAAGCAACTCGATCTCCCCGCACCACCCGAAGACAGCCCCTCACCAGAAGACGTGGTAAAAGTTCAAGTCTGTGCCGTTTCCGGCGATCTCGCCGGCAAGCATTGTCCGCATGCTCGCGAGGGTTGGTTCATCGGCGGCGTTTCTCCGATCACTTCCTGCAAAGTTCATCAAAAAGTAGACGACGCAGTGGTAGAGGTTTGGTCAGCCGATCGGCTGAAGCAATTTCGCAAAGCTGGCTTTCCACGAGCCAGCTCTCCTAAACTCAGTGCTCAAAATGACAGTCCGTATCAAATGGCAACTAGTGGTTCCCCGCCAAAGATTCTCAGCCCACAGTCTGCTCTCACTTATTACATCCAGTCCAACGCCAAGGCCCAGCAACAAAACCGCCTCCTGCTCGAAGCCAACGCCGCGCCCGGAACCCAGCAGATCCACTGGTTCGCCGACCGCCGCTATCTCGGCGCCAGTCCCCCTGCGGAGCCGCTTTCATGGCAACCCATCGTGGGCGACTACGAACTGCAAGCGATGGACGATGCGGGCCGGGTTTCCTCGGTGCGAATCAGCGTGAGACTGGCAATAGGGAATTGATGACTAGCGAGGAGAGGACCCAACTTCTTTCTCGATAGATTGCTCCAACGAGTCACCCTTTGGGAGGTTTTCCTGATCAAAGAATACTTGATGGCCCGCTGTCGCGCTCGTGGTCTCATCGCGACACTGCGCAATGAACACCATCTGGATCTTTTGGACATCATCCGCCACATAGACGCCGAATGGGGCTGTCCCGACAACGACTCGAAACCATCACAGAAAGTGGTTCGAATCCGGAAAGAGCGTTACTCATCGCGTCGGGATTTCAGGAGTTGTTTGGGCTCGATGCGCGTTGATATGATCTCACCTCCGGAAAGCCTCATCGTTGTCTGGAAGCAGATGGGTTGCGAGTGCGGTGAACCACTCTTTCATATCTACCCTGGTATTCGTGCTCTCAACAAGCTCCTCACGAAGAAAGCTTTCTGCTGCCGATTCGCCAAGCGCGCGGTAGGCCTCGAACTGGGCTTCGTCGTAAATCTGGTCGCCGGTGGACTGATGCGGAAAGTCAGGATGCTCCCTCTCGTAGTCCAAGACATAGCCGGGACCGTAGCCGATCATTCCCAGCTTTAAATACAGCATCCACCCCCACTCGGGATCCTTCCCACCCGGTTCCCCGCGCTTCCGCCGTTCAGCATCGGTGCCCGGAGGATTGTAGTCGATTTTCACCAACGCCCCATAGGCCCTGCTGTAGCCGCTCGACTGCAGCATCAGATCCGATAAATCGTAATGCATTCGGATACCGAGATCGATGGCGGCGTAACGCTCGAGCCGGAGCAGGTCTGAGCACTCCATGCCTGGTTCCATTCCGGCATCGACGCAGACGATGAATTTGCACCGGCGTCGAAGAAGTTCGTAGGCCGCGAGATTTTCGATGTGCCCACCATCGGAAAGGTTGAGGAACGAGCGCGCCTCGTCCATCTGTTTGGCAAACATTTCACGGAACAACATCAACGGACCCGGACCCGCGACTGACAGTTTCTTGTCCTTCGAATTTCCCCCCGTCTTCTTCTTGGCTTTCTTGTCTCGAAGTTTCGCCACTCGCTGTGGGCTACGAAGCCAATATCCAAGGCGGACGTTGGCCAGGGTCATGAGCAGCCGGAATGAATTGGCTGTCCTCCAACCCATGTTTGACGAAGCTGCGGCTCCGGAGATCGCCATCGCGGTGCCAAGGTCAAAATGAGGGTCAACTTCTTCAAGTTCTTTCGTCGGATGGTAGCCGCAAATCGGGCTACCGCAGAAGTGCTTGCTCAGGAGGTAGAAATCACCATCGCGTCCCCGGAGTTCCAGCGCCTCGCTCGACGGCAGATTCACGGTGGTATTGATAAGGTGATAAGGGGCACAAATAGTTTCATTCAATTCACTGAGACGCTGTCGGCCCACTTTTTCATCCTTCTTTGATTGTTCTGTATTCCGAGCCGGCAGGTAACACTCACAGAGACGGTTTCGATAGTACCCGTGGGGTGAATAGGTGTTCACATCCACGCAGAGCCATGCCCATGCAATCACGGCAACAGCAACCCCCAGAACCCATGCCCAGTGCCACTCCGGGCCGGCGGAACTTCCAAGCTCCGAAGAGGACATAACCCGTTGTCCAACTCCGAAGAACACCAGCAAGAAAAGCAGCGGCCCGCTGAAAATGGCCAAGGATTTCATCAGAGCCCCTTCGGTCCCACCATTCTTGAGCTTGGTGGCGACAGTTCCAAGGATCGCGGTAAGAGCAATTCCCAGAGTTGTAATCACGACCTCCAATTGTTCCCGGAGATTGGAAAGCCAAGGGAGGAAGTCGCCGGATATGATCCAGTCATACACCCGAAACCCGGTTGGGATAAGCCAGAGTAGCAACACCCCGAAACCTGCGACAGCCAAACATCGAAATGCCGTCCACCAACGTTCCAAACCGCGGGACGGCTTCTTTTGCCGGATCGAATTCAGTGATCGCTTCTTGAGTGGAGGGTAGCATGCGAGGAAGACGGCAATGATGCCACAGAGCGAGTAGCAGACCCAACTGATGGGAGCCCCGGTTGGTGGAATCCATGAGTCCTTGAGCCAGTCATACTCACCAAAAAGCTTGAGGCGACTTAGGCCGAATACCGCGACAACGGCCAAGAGTGGCAACGGCAGAACGATCAGCAGGTTGAAAAGAATGCCGGCTGCCACCAGACCAATTTCGATGCTCTTGTTGAGGAATCCATCATCGACCAGGTAGCGACTCCGGTTACGAAGATGGCGCAGGCCAAGGGGCTCACTCTGACCCTCTTGAGCCTTAAAAGTGTCCTTAATCCGTTCTTCGGCTTCCTCCTCTGAATCGATGGGATGATCGGTGACACAATCGCCGGTGCCCAGATCGCTGCTCAGGAAGGAACCGAGATAGCCACCCCCGGAGACGGTCGACAGATAGTCGAATTGGGAAAACAGTCCTCGCTGAGCGAGCACCTGGGTAATCCCCAGACAGAAGGTTGCCGATCGGATCCCGCCACCGGAAAATGCGATTCCCGTCGCGTCTTGGATGGGCTCTTCCTTCGACACCCCACGCTTGCGTCGGATCTCGAGATGCTCTGCCTCATTCATCTTCTTGCAAATCCCCTCCAGGTCAGCACTGGCCATCCCCTCAAAACACAACCCGCCCGTGATTCCAGGTGAAAGCGCGGCGCCCAGATCAATCGGGACTTCCCGGTGGCCCTGGTTCTGGAGCACCTTCAGTTGGTCGTCGTTGGGACGCGTCCACCACTCCTCCGGCGACCGGGCATCCTTCATTGCCTCGAGAGCATTGAGGAAGCCAATCAAGCGTGGCTGTAATGAGCGGAGTTCCTTCCGAAACTGTCGCCTGACCCATTCGTCGCTGAACTTCAGAACCGCCTTCCCGTTCCTATCCCTCTCCTCGGCATCCTTGGTCATCCAGCCATGCCACCGTGCCGTGTAGGAACGTAGGGTCTCGTTGAGCAGGCACAGCGCAAGTTCCTGGAAGGCTTGCGCCCCGGGATGCTCGAGCATGAGCCTGCGGCATTTCCCAAACAGGCCATAGATACTTGCCGCTGCCGCCTCTTCCTCACCAGACCGGTAGTGCAGTCGACGCATCGTGATCCGGGTCGAAAGCTCGGTCCAGAGTTCATACGCCGGCTGCTTGTCGGCGTCGGTAACGATTGTATTCATAATTTCATTAAAAGTGGCTTGGCATTCCAAAACTCATTCCGCGAGGCGCGACATATTGAAGTTCTGATTCAAGCCCATGCGAACAAGGCGACGTGCTTCGTTAATATCAGAAGTCGTGAGGAGGAGTCGGTTCTCATCCTCACTGAGTCCGTTGGACAGGGATCTCGGGAAATTCGCAGCAGCATTATCAATGGCACTGCCCAATTCATCAAATAGACTCTCAGGGGTGAACCCGGCGGGTTTGCGAAACTTCCCACATAGCTCGTTGATGCATGCGACATCCGGTGTTTCGCGTCGATGATGATCGAAGCCCAACTCTGGAACCGTCGCACCAGCGTCAGCGAGAAGCCCTTTCGCCAGCACCTCACCTCCACCGCCAAAACCTCCGAGTATGTAGAGCGGGATTCCTCGCCTCAGGGCATGCAGGGTCTCCTCAAAGAAACCGGGCATCATGCCAGCATAGCCATCGACTTTGCCACCAATCACGATTCGCGCCGCAACTCCCGGAACGAATGCCTGATGGCCCAGTGCAGGAAGCGAAAGATCACAACCCTCGGACATGATCCGGCGCATGGCACTCAGGACGTAGGCACGATTGAAAACGATGCGATCTGAATTCGAATCAGAATCAGAACCAGCAGGGCCAAGGATCTCGTCTTCTCTAAATCCGGCTTCCTCCTGGGTGACTCGAATAATCCGGCAACAGTTCACCCATTGGGCTTCGATTTCCGGCGTGATGCTGTCGTAGTACGGCCACGCGACATGATTGTAGAGTGAGCCGATGGGGAAACTCGTGTCCGGCCCCTGGATACTGTTGTCTTCCTGCTCGGCCTTGATGAGTTCGAGCAGATCATATGTGAAGTTTCCCTCCATCTGCGCCCAGCTCCCTCCATACGCAAGGCTAGCCCCTTGACGTAGAAGAGGGCGGGCGATTCCGAGCATGAATTCCCGCAAGTGCTCCAGACCCACCCCCCGGGCCAGCAGGTTCTCGCGCTGATAGGAGATCGAAAAGGCAATCAAGCGATCGACGCTCTGATTACTTCGATACTTCGTATTAGGTGTGTTCATGACAGGATGTCGTCGAATGAGCGGAAGGTGATGTGAGGGAAGGTTTCCCACAAGATGTCTAGTTCCACTCCGGAGAGGCCCCGGCCCGGATAGACGACTTCGAAGTCCCCACCAACCTGTCGCGCCTCTGGAATATGCATGATACTGAGCGGGTCGGGAAGCCAGTTGATCACCACGCTTCCCGCCGTGGCATGCTTTGCCGCCGCGCTGCCCAGAGCCGTGTGAAAAGAGGCCAGCATCACATCCCGAAGAAGGCTGGTGATCACCACCTCTTCACGGTCAGGAAGGGACTCCCAGCGCAGACAGGGAGCATTGCCCAATTCAGGAATCCCAAGTGTCTCACCGTCCGCCGTGAGCGCATCCACCACAAGCGTCGGATGGAGCTGCCAACGCTGCACGAGCTCCGAGTCGTCTGTCAGCCTGCGCGGACGACGAAAGAGCGAGAGCTCGCGTCGACACCAGGGCCGGCTGGCATACATGGAACTACGCACCGCAATCATCGCGGCGGTTTCATGGGCCGCCAGGTCCGTCTCAATGATCTCCGCAAACGAGCGGCCATAAGCGATATCGTTCTCATCGAAGAATGCCGCGAGCTGGGTCTTGCTATAGATGTAGTCACGAAGGCGTCTTGCTGGCTCGACCCCGTCAACCTTGGCGTGGCTCAGGAAGATCTTGAGCTTGGGGCCCGCCATGTCAGTCCCACCTGTTTGAACCTGACCACGGTGGAGCATTAAACGACATAGACTTTCCGTCAGTTGCTTCAACATCGAGCGGACCGCTGCTTCAAGCATTTCCGGTTTCGGATCGGCGGCCAGTGGAAGCCCCGCGGGCCGCAGAAAGTTCAAACTGCGCAAACCGCCCGCGACATTGTAGGCCGTCGCGTCGAGTGCAACGGGTAAGGCGATCAAGGATTCCACGTCAGCGAGTTTCTTGAGCCATTCTCGCCAGAGTGAGTCCGCAATCAAATTGGCATCAATCAACGGAATCAGGATTTGAAGGTTGGTCGAGCTATGTGCAAAGCGCGAGGTTCCACGCGACTCACCCGGAATGGGGAGTGGAAGACCTCGTTCAGTTTCACCCGGTGCCGGAAGGCATCGATAGAACACTTCGGGGCCCAGACCATTGCCGGGGCGAAGCCAGGCATGGATCCTCTTGGCGAAGAGCTCACCAAGCTGGCAGTCGGAGTGCCAGAGAATATAGACTTCAGGAATCGGGGTCGTCGCAGTCATTTCATTCAGGATTTATGGTCGGACCCTGGCACCGGTTTGATGGCCAAGCCGTTTGGGAGGGTTCCCGTAGGTCCCGGGATCCGTGACGCTCCAGCCATGGATGAATAGAATGCGTTTCATGATACTTAGGTGCTTTCGATTCTTTCTTCCCAAAACCTTCGATAATTCGAAGGTTGTTCATCCCCTAGCCAATGCCAGATCCAATTAAAACATACAAGCTCATAGTTTAAAAAAAGTATGATTAGTTTATAAAATTGAACCCTGGATCATCATTTTTCGACAGGAAATACCAACCCAGTTGGCAGGGTCCCGACACTAGATGCAGGTGTTCGAATAATCTGCACGGGATAGGTTAGTCCTTATTGGGATCTTTCCGGGCCTGGTCACACTGAAGGTCCAAACCGTCATGTCACTGAAACACGTGACAAGGAAAGTGTATCCGGGGAGAGCTTCCAAGGACTTGATGTCCTATCGCCTCAAAGCCCGCAGTCCGGTTCGGTCCGCCCGAACTCGAGTGGTAGAGACAAACATCGTAGAGCGTGCATGGAATATCGTTGATCGTGATGTGTGGATCTGATCATTGCCGTCACTATCCTAATCGAGGGAGCTGGTCTTCCCTCAGAATGGAATAGGCGTAAAGTCGTAGGGGATCATTTATGGGGCTCCCCGGTGGGATTGCCCGACCCAGCTTGAACTCTGAAATGGCAATCGTGCTGTTACTCATTGGACGGAAACCCAAAACCACTGCACCCGTCAAAGTCTCGCCTTTGAATTCGACCGATATTCTCAAACTTAACGAGTCGCCCCCCTTCCCTCTCGACTCCTCTCAACGGCGGCTTGAGGGGCCTCACTCCAAAAGCAAATTCCCAGCAACCGCAACCACCGCAAAACGAGGGCCCACCCTCAATCCTGACGCAGTTTTTCCATGTCGGTGAGAAGTTCGTCAAGCTTACTCAGGACGCGACCGTAAAAGGCATTCAGCTCCATCTTATAGAGGCGGTCTCCGAAGAATGCCAAGAGGGAGGCAATGACGAGAATCGGGAGCAGCCAAACAGCTGGGATGCCGTTGAGCAGCCATCCGTTTTTGGGGAGGCCAGCCAGCCTTTCATAAAGACGTGGACCGTGGACCGAGAACCAGATTCCCAGGGCCATCCCCAGAAAAATCGCCGGATAATAGACCCTCGCCATGCGGGCATTCAATGAGAGTTGGCCTTTCATCCATCCATCGAAGGACTTCAAATAGTCGTAACTGCTCACGCTTTGATCGATCTTCTCCAGTGCGTTCAGCTCTTTTTGATTAACGATGTAAATGATAAGGAGAGTCAGAAGCATCACAATCCCGGTAATGGGTAATTGTAGTGAAAATAACCCGACACAACCGATGACTCCGCCGAACGCGATCGCCTTGAGGTTAAGACGGAACATCCGCTTGAATTTCTCGATGATGTGTTCCGATTTCCGGTTATAGAGATCGTTCACTTTCGGAGCAACCAAGGCGTTTTGATCGAGGAAGCCGGTCTTCCAAATGGTTTCAATTGATTTTCCCATCTAATAATTTTTTAAGTCGTTCTTTAATGCGTTTAATGCGAACCCCGATGTTGTTGGCATTCGTCCCGGTGATGTCGGCAATTTCCTGATACGTTTTCTCTTCAAGGTAGAGTAAGATCACGCCGCGGTCGATTTCCGAGAGTTGCCGGATGGCGCGGTAGAGCTGATTGAGCGATTCATCATCAAAGGCCTGGCTGTCTTCGACCGCTTCATCGGGAATACTGTCCGACGTGAAGTGATATCTGGAATTTTTGCTTTTCTTCAGCAAGGTGAGACAGACATTCAGCGACAAGCGGTAGACCCACGTCGACCAGGCCGACTGCTCGCGAAAGTTGTTTCTACTCTTCCATATCTGCAGGCAGACCTCCTGAAAATAATCCTCAAAGTCCTCCTGCGAATTGGTATACGCACGGCACATCTTGATGATGATGCCGGCGTAGGGCAGAATGGAGGCTGTATAGAAATCGCTACTCAAGAGGCTTGGGATTGATTGTCTTCGGAGGCGGGCCTGGAGGAGGCCGGAGAAGCTACTCCGTGCTGGTTTTTAATACACGGTTCTTCTTCACGGCTTCAACGTCCAAATACGAACCGATCATAAGACCCACAATTAAACCGATTCCGACGCCTAACCCTGTCCCCGAGGTCCCGAGTCCCAGTCCCGTCGTCCGCTGAAGGATGGGCCCGAGGGCTGCGCCAAACGCCACGCCAAAAACGAGACCCAAGCCAGTGTAGTGACCTTCCGGAATGAGTGAGAGGGTCTGCCTGACGGACTTCATGAACCCTTGGCTGCTTTTCTTCAGTTCTTTTGCACTGGCACCCTGCAGGGGGAGATGGTCGATGGCCTCTTCGATCGGCTGAAGCTGTTCCATAGACAGATCACGTCCCATCAGGTCGTTCAGGACGCCGAGGAGCTGTTGATAGATCCTATTTGCAGACTTCTCTTCCGACTGGACCAAGAGGCTTTCGATCGCGGTGTGGGCTTTTTGTATCTTCATGATGTTTGCTTGGTTAGTGGTAGAATTCACGGATTATTACACCCTGAGCTGTTTTTTCTGACTTCGCTGGATTCAGCGGCTTCCGCAAAAAGCACATTGTGACGAATAACGACTGCCATCCATCCTCCTGAATGGACGACAGAACACGCCACCCCTTGGACCCCTCCACACCCCCGCTCAAGGAGATCATGCCAACGGCTACTTCACAGACCTCCTGCCAAAAGAAGATGCCAACCAGCTGTAAGATAGGCACACGCTTCGTCTTTTAAACCTTGGGATTTCAAGGGGGGGCTGCTGCGCATGTGATGATGGTGACTGGGCACATCTTGCTCAATTCGTTTGGGATCTTCCTATCTCTATTGTAGTCAGTTCCTGGTTCGGGTAAGGGAAGGTGATATGACTCTGGAAATTACAAGAGCGATGCTGGGATGGTGCGCCATCATGAATCTGGGAATCCTGCTATTTTGGTCACTTTTCATGATCTGTGCGAGTGACTGGGTTTACGGATTTCATTCTCGATTTGTGAAGATCGAAAGAGGGAGTTTTAATGCGATTCACTATGGTGGAATCGCCACGTTTAAGGTCGCAATTCTCATGCTGAATGTGGTGCCCTATCTTGCGTTGAGGATTGTGGGGTGAGCGGGGCAAATGGCCGGTGAGGGTGCAGCAACACCAGGTCCATTTCTTCAAACAGATGGCCCCGCGACTGGAACAGCTTGAAACGCTGGCCCGAAAGGAACTGGCGACCGAACCGTTCACCGCAGAGGAACAGACTTGGCTCAAGAAGACGATCGGCAGACGCGGGTTTGGCAGCGGCCCGCCCCGCTATGACGGTTGGCATTGTGATCTGCATGTGCAGGATTTTTTTTAGCTACCGAGCAAGAATCCAAGCTCGGCGGAACTTCTCAGCGATGAAGGATTAGGAGCACTCTTGCCGGTTCCCGCTATCGAGAAATCCATTCTCCAAGCGATGAACCAGCAATAGGGGCAAGCGAAATATTTTCCCAAACTTGAGCAAGTTTGCTACCTTTCCGGAGTAGGTCTATTTTCTACGCGTATAGACTGTTCGAGTTGACGCTCGCTTCAGATAATACTAATTACTCCACTTTGCCCTCCTGATTCGATGATGCGGATTTCCCGGACCCTGATGATCGGCTTGCTAGCCACCACGATCACACTTCTCGAAGAGAGCGTTGCCAATGAAAGTCCTGCCGCAGCAACAGCAACTGAATTGCGTGAACTTGTTGTTAGCTATACCGACGAGAAGGGCATCCTCCAGCTTTACCGCATGAAGGAAGACGGCTCCGACCGCCGCCAGATCACCCGTTCCGAGCACGGCTGCCGCATGCCCGCATGCTCCTCCGACGGGAAGAAGCTGATATACGTGCAACAGGTCGATCATGGCCAGTCAATCTGGATATCCGATGCCGATGGCAGAAACGCCCGTGCCCTTGTCGCTGAGGGAATGAACCTTATCCCCTCCTGGTTGCCAGACTCCCGGCACATCGTCTGGATGAAGACCCGGCCAGGACAGGATCCCACGCGGAAGAGTGAAATCCACCTCATGAACACGGAATCGGGCGAATCTCGAAGGTTATTCTCCGACCCTGGGCTACTGAAGTTCAGCAACTCTATGCCGGTAGTCTCGCCCAAAGGAGACATGATCGCCTTCGTCTCCAACCGAAGCGGGGATATGCGCATCTGGGTCAGCGATCTGGATGGCCGCAACGCCAGGAAGATTTCCCCTCCAAAGGTGGAATACCACGAAGCGATCGAGGCACCCATCGAACAAAAAGTCCCCGCCTGGTCGCCGGACGGCAAGTGGATTGCGCATTGGGAGGGCGTTGAGATGGTTCACATGAGCAAGTTCACCGGCCTTCCAAATCCACAACGTGATCGGCTGATCTCAGAGACATTTCATGTCTGGGTGGTGGGCAGCGATGGAAAGAACCGAAGAAAAGTCGGACGCGGCGACGATCCCACCTGGTCTCCCGATGGATTCGTGACCCGGGCTTTCCCGGATCAAAAAAGAGGAGGCCCCAAGGTCATGATCGAAACCGAATCCGGGGAAAAGGAATTGCCGATTGTGCCTGGCCGAAGAAACTGGGGGCGATTCACGTGGTTGCCCGTTCTCGCACCTCCCCAATAACCAAATGACGGGTTACACGGAATTCGCCTTGCTTAGGCTGCTGTCTTCATTCGTGTCGTGTTGAGGAATTGGTGGATCGAACATCCCAAACATACGACCAAGGTATTCGCCAGCCATCTCTCCCATGGGAGATACGAGAGGGCGGATCTGATGGTGCGGACGAGAATTTGAATCCCCTTTTCTCATCTATCCGGTCCTCTCAACGGCCTCCCCAAACTCCCCGCCCACAAAGAAGATTCTTAGCAATTAATAGATAGGGAAAACCAATAACCAATATTTGCGTCGAGATCGGCAAGATCGGCGTAGTGTCCAATCAGGACGTTTCTAAGCTACGGAGTGAGAATAGGATTCAGATTAGGTGTGACTTAGCGTCGATGAGATCGTAGATCAACGTGGACAAAGCGAGCTTCCACGAGGGCATTTTAACGATTCAATGCCAGGGTCCCGGTTCCAAGTCCGACAGACTGCTGGCGAGACTCTATCGACTCAACGCCGACATCAGATGATAATTCATCGACGATTTTCAAATCGTCGCTTACGCTTCCTCCTGTGACGCTTTCAACATCAAGCTCGTTAACCCAAGTTTCGCATTTTTTTTGAGTTTTTGGTCCAAAATCGCCGAATTCGC
>CAJXVQ010000069.1 GCA_913060685.1 uncultured Verrucomicrobiales bacterium | reverse complement strand
ATCTACACAGAGTAGATCGTCGGCAGCGTCAGATGTGTATAAGAGACAGAGAATATTGAGGGTGACTCCCGGAGCAAGTCGCACAAGGCAGCCTTCCTCAAAGCGGAGGGTCGTGCCTGCAGGGAGGGTGGTGTCTGTGGTGACATCAATGACCGAACCGGAGGCGAATGTCAGTGATGAGGTGAGGTTTCCACCCAGAGTCTGGACGGTGGGTGCGATGATGTTGATCTCCCGACTTAAGGTTCGGTTTCCCAGGTGAAGGGTGAGAGTGAAGGGGCCGGTGGTGGGCGCGAGCCATGATCCTGAGCCCGCGCCCCGCCGCAGCCTGACGACAACCGCGTGCCCCGAGGCGTCGCTGATGCGGGTGGTGGCGTTGAGCCGGGCAATCTTGCCGGAGGATGATTCAAGCCGGACCATGAGTGGGAATGCCATGCCCGGGGTGACGGCGGCGGGAGTCACAAATGTGACAGAAGTGGAATCCAGAAGGACGGGAGGAGCATCAACCGGTGGCCTTGGGGTCCACGTTGAGATGCCATTGTCAGACGAGGGTCGATTCGGGTCTCGAACGATGAATTGAAGGACGCGTTCTTCCTCGGCCCCTCCTCCATCGGGTGTCTTGGTGACATGCAGTTCATGGTAGCCGGGGCTGGATTCGGTGAGGGGTGAGTCCAAGGTGATTGGTTTTGCATCGAGAGATGATGTGATCTGAAAGCCTGACTCAGAGGGGACGGTGAAGGTGACCTCCCCGGAGTAGGTGCTCCTGGTTGAAAGTCCGTTGACCGTAATGGCGGCTTGGGCCTGAAGGGTCCACATGACGAAAGCAAAGAGGGCTATGCGCGGATTCATCGTTTCAATGATTGAAGGGGATTTGCAGTTGGAGGAGACATCTTGGATGTATGATTTCTGCCCCCCCTATTCGGTGGCATTGAGTCTGATGAAGGCTTTCTCCTCGTCGCTGATAGGAGTGGCACTTCGCCAAGTCACCGTGGAGGTTCCGTCTCCGTTGATGGTTTCTGAAACGAACACGACTTCCGGTTGTAAGTTCCAGTCGGCGAGGTCGGTCGAGATTTCAGGAGTCAGAGTGAGGATGTTTTGAGCGAGGAGATTGCGTTGGTAGCTAACGATCAGGTAGTCCTCAATGACACCTTCAATATCAAAGGCCAGAAGGTCAAGGTTGATGAGGTCGTGGCCGTCGCCCGGGGTGCTATCGCTGGAGCCCAAGGCATACTCGATGAGAGCGACCAAACAGTCGCCGTCACTATCAGCTTGGGGATCGCCAACAAATCCGAAGGGGTCGATGGTCCCCGGTGCTCCGCCTTCCTGATTGGAAGCGACCCAGTTGGTGGCAGTGCCGTGGTCGGGGATGGGAATGGCAGGTGACTTGAGAACCATTGTGAAACCACTGCCGTCGGTATAAGGCCAGGGGATTTGGTCATCGTAAGTGAAGTCACGGATTATGGTATCGGAAGCATCCAAGAGGGTGAGTTGTTCGCCGCCATTGCTCAGACGGCCACCGTATTCGGTGTTGCCGAGAACGTCGGCGGTGATATTGATCGAGGTACCATAGCGGGCCTCGAACGCGGCACGATTCTTGATGATGACGAGTCTCTCTCCCGGGGGGAGGAGAGTGTTATCGGCAAAGTTGAAAGTGATTCCCAAGGTGAAACGAACTCCGGTCAGGTCGATGGTTTGTGGTCCGACGTTCATAAGCTCGACGAATTCGTAGTCATCACGATCTGTGGAAACGGCGATCTCTGCAGGTGTGTTCGGCTCTCCGGGTTGGTAGCTGAACTCTGAGATGAGGAGGTTGCTGGCATCAGCTGGAACGGTGTCGGGAGTGAAGAAGGCGGAGTTGAGAGCGCTCCATTCTCCAGTGGTGCTATTGTAAGACCGCGAAAAGAGCCAGCCAGCTTCGGTGAGAATGACGGGGTCTGAGCTTTGCGTGCTTCCTCCGCCCGGTGGGTTTCCGGTGAGGTCCAAATCAAAGCTGATGTCAGAACTCGTGGCGCTGGTATTGTGCATCTCGACGGCAAAGGTATTCGTGCCGGTAAGGAAGCTTCCCGGGAGAAGGACTCTCGACCCGGGTGCGTTATCGCCGCTGTTGATGTTGGCAAAGTCGTCAAAAGCAGGATTGGCATTTACCCCTTCGCGGGCGACTTCGACTCCGTTGAGGTAGACGATGATGCTGTCGTCATAAATAAAGTTAAGCGCGAAGTCTTCAAAGACCGAAGGGTCGGCAATGGTGAAGGTGGTCCGGAAGTAAGTCGTGGCATTTTTTTGAATTGTTCCGCCAGGGATGGTATCGATGAAGTTGACTTCGGTTTGCTCGTCGCCATCTCCGTAACCGAGTTGAGATGGCCCGGATTCCCAGCTGCTATCGTTGAACGTAGGCGCGCGCCAGGCTGTGCCTTGATTGGAGCCGTCGTCGAGGTATTTCCAAATGTCGCCGGTATCGACATAAGTTGTCGTGACAGGGCCGCCCCCTCCGCCGCCACCTAGAGTGATGAGGGTTGCGGCAGGGTTGATTCCTCCTCCGACGAGGCGGGGATCGAGCGAGTGTTCGTAGTCGGTGAGGTCGTCATCACCATGACCGAACAGGTAGTAAATTTGGTTCACGCTGTCGGGCACGCGAAGGGTGGGTCCGGTGCCTGAGGGGATGGAGCCGCCGTGCTGGCTGTAGACGGGGGCTTCGATTCCGGGGTAGAGGTTGGCGGAGCGCAGGCTATCAAGAAAGAGATCGGTGCGGACCGGAAACCAGCTGTTGATAATTCGATTGTATTCGGTCTGCCAGTCCGAGACGGAGCGGTTGTCGCCATGTTGATCACCCCAGCGGGCGGCTTCGGGATTGAGGATACTGGTGTGCCGGGCGGTCACTTCCTCATAGAGCGCGCGGGAGTTGGCGGGGGTGAGGGGGCCATCGTTGAAGAGTGCTCGATGAGCGCGGTCTGCAAAACGCAACCGGAATTCGGGACTGTCTTGAAGGGCATCATTGGGGGCGGCGATGCCGCGGTAGTCGGTGATGCGGTTGTAGTTGGTGTTGGAACGAAGGAAGAGAGACCACTCCGAATCCCACATGAAATATTGATATCCAGTTCGGGTGGTCTGGGTGTCGATGCCGCCGTAGTAGTTTTTGTTGGGCCAATCGCTGTTGCCGCCATACCAATTGGTGAGGAAGTAGTCGGCATTGTTGGAGGGATCGCACCAGATGGGGAAGGCGGCGTTGCGGGTGCCGTTGGTATTGAAACCACAGGCTTCGAGGAATTCGGCATCGCGTGCGGCATCAGAACCGGCGGCCGAGATGTTGGCGACGGCGTTTTTGAAGTTGTTCCAGTTGTTGAGATTCGTGGAGTCATTGATGGGCGAACCGGAATTCTGGCCTTCCCAGAGGTCACGGTCGGCACCTTCGATGTAGCTTTCGGCGAAGCTGGAGTCGGGACGTTCGACAACGTTGTAGAGTCCCCAGTAAACGCCATTGATGTAGAGGTGGAGGTAGCGGCCGTGGGGGGCGGGTTGGCCGAGGGCGAGTTGGACACGGCGACCAAATTCATCCCGGGCATATTGTGGCTGCCCGTTGGCACCGTTCCATTGCCACCCGTCATTGGACTCCATGCGGAAGATGAGGGTTTGGAATTCCCGGGCCACACCGGGGTCTGATCCGAAGAGGGGGAATTTGAGAGTTCCTGATCCGCCGGTGGGTTGATTGCTGGTGCCAAATTGTGATTTGAAGAGGACGCGAAAGGATTTTTTACGGGTGAGGCCGAAGCTGCGGAAGGCACCGCCTTGAATGCGGATGGCGCAGTTCTGCTGGAAGTTACTTTGGCCGGTGGGGTCGTCGGGATCGACGAGTTCGAGGGATGTTTTACGCTCCCAGGCCTGGCCGGATGATCCCGGGTTGGAGTAGATGCCGGAGTTTCCAAACATGTCATCGGAATCGATGGCAATTGAGAGGCTTGGAATGGTTTTCAAGTCATTGCCGATGGTGGCGGGATCAACATTACTGTTGTTGTCCATTCCGTAATAGGGACTTTGTCCACCCCAACTGGAAGGGAGCCCGTAGAGGCTTTGGGTGTTCGAAGCGGTCTGGGTCAGGACGCTATCGACGAGGATGTAGGTATGGGTGTCGATATTGGTGGAGACAAAGCCGTCTTTGTAAGCGATCGCTTTGACCACCATGGTGCGGTTGACGTTGATGGTGCCGGTGTAGATGGTGCCGGTGGCTTCGTCGGGCCAGCTGCCATCGGTGGTATATCGGATGCTGGCACCGGGGGTCGCGGAGGTGATCGTGAGGGAGAAGGGAGTGTCGAAAAAGCCGCGGCTTTGGCTGAAATCGGTGTCTTTCACGAAGCCGGTGACGCCGCTGGAGGTGTCGTTTTGGGTATCGGGGGTGGGATTGAGCATGTAGCCAATCTGGAGTGGGTTTCCAAAGAATCCGTATGTGGTTCCGGCGTTCTGGGAAGGGTAGTTCTCGGTGGGCGTTCCAAACTCCGAGAGGACGGTGAGGCCATCGGACGCGACGAGAGCGAGATATTCACCTCCCGCGCGGAGGCTGAAATTTGTGTGGAGGTTGCTGCCGTCGGGGGGGCGGCGGTCTTTTGACGAGGCAAAGATGACGAGGTAGTCATTTCCTCCGAGGGCGACGTTAGGGACGAGCCACTTTCCGAGGTTGGCGGGGTCGTCGGTGAGATACATGCCATTGAGGCTGACCGAGCCACCGTCGGGATTGTGGAGTTCAATCCAGTCGGACGTATCACCATCTTCATCGGTCAGGCTGGTGGCGCTTCCGTTGGCGAGGAATTCGTTGATACGAATCGTGGAACTGACGATGGTGAGAGTGAACGATGACTCGATGGCGAGGCCGGAAAGGTCGGTGCTGCGGACCCGGAAGGACAGGTTTGACCCGAGGCCCGGCAGGGAACCAGCGGTGACGAGAGTATTGCCGCTGATCGAGAAAAGGTTGTTGTTGGTGGATCCAGTTCCAGCGACCAACTGATAGGTGTGGCTATCAGCGCTGTTAGGATCCTCGGTCGAGAAGTTGGCGACATCGGTGCCTGATGGCGTGCCCTGAAGGATGGTGTTGGCGGGGAAGCTGACAGCGGTGGGAGCGGAAGCAGCTTCGACGTTGAGGGTGAAGGCTTCCTCACGGGTGAGGTTGTCTTCATCGGTGGTGCGGATTCGCACCGAGTAGGTGGATCCAAATCCTCCCAGAGTAGAAGTAGCCCGAAGTTCGTCGCCGTTGACAATGGAAAAGAGACTGTTATTGGTGCTGCCTGTCCCGGAAACCAATTGGTAGGTGTGGGTGTTATCTCCGTTGGGATCGCTGGTGGTGAGGGCTCCAACGAAAGTTCCCGAAGCGGAATTAGGAGCGAGATCGGTATTACTCAGTGCAATGTCGGTGGGGGGCTGGGGAGTGGGAGGAGCGACCGACCGAAGAATGTAGGCACTCAGTCCGGGATCAACGCCATTGTTGATGCCGCCCAGAACATTGATTGTTTGAGTGGTTCCGGAGGCGGTGAAGGTGCCGATGACCGAGCCGACTCCGCTTCGGGAAAAATCTCCGCTTATGTTTTCGGGTGATTCAGCATCGCCTCCACGTTGGTTGCGGGATGAGCAACATCCCCGGGTGTCGCCGGCACCGATGAGCTGGATTTGGTAATCATCTCCTGAAGTCAGTCCGCTAAGTTGGAAACTCCATCCGCCGCCGCCATAGCTGTGACTGTTCAGAACGGTGTTAAGTTGGGCGTTCCCGGTATCACCAGCACCGCCGGTAAAAAAAGTGCCCGTGGTGGTGTTGGAGGGGGCGATCGCGCTGGCCGAAAAAAGAATGTTCACTCCTCCGATATTCACGGTGGGGCTGTCTCCGCCATTGGTGGCATTGACAGCTGTGACCTGGGTTCCGCTGGTGTCGATACTGGCGACCGAGGTGATGTTGAAGGGAGTCTGCCAAGTGATTTCGGCGGCGCCGAGGCACAGCGGAAAGCTGGCGGCAATGGCCAAACGGCGGAATAGGAAGGAGGTGAGGGACGTCATGATTATTGGGAGTAGGGTTGCTAAAAATCAGCCTTCCTACTTAGGAAGGCTGATTTCACAGAGAGTAAGGCTGGAGGATGTTTTAGTTTTCGCTGACCTGGAAGAACTGCTTAAGCGCGTCTGGTTTTGTGCTAGTGAATGAGAAGGTGGTGGTTTCCCCTTGCGAAGATACAGAATCATTTACGTCCTCTTCAAATCCGAACAGGTCAGTATTGGCAAAGATGGTGTAGGTCCGACCAGGCTTGGAATTCCAGGTCAAAGTGACCATATTAGTGTCTTTGTCGTAAGTGATATCGGTGATGGTCAGTGGCAGCCCGCCGATATCTCCAAAATACTCGATTTCTCCAATTTGGTGGTTGGCATCGCCGGTAGCTGTCACCGAATAGCGGATGAATTTGTAGGGATCCGCTGGACTCACGAGGGTGATCAGGGCGGTCTGATTTCGTGCGGTCCAAATCACCGTGCCAGTATTCGTGAAAATCGGGGTGAATGTAATGCCGTCATCCGAGCCCTGGATTTCCCAGTCGATGGGGTCGCGAGTGGGGGTGTCATTGCCCGAGGTGATGGTGAAGTGCGTCAAAGAGACAGGCTCCTCGAACTCGACCGTAATATCCAGTGGAGCACCGCCGCAGCACCACTTGGCTTCGCCGCCTCCCACCTTGTTGTCGAAGACGTCAAACGCTCCTTCATTGACTCCTCCGGCTGTGGCATCGCTGAAGAATTCCTTGTCGCTTGCTGAAATGCTGACCCAGTTGAAGTTTTCCCCGGAAGTATTTTCGGTGTCAATGCCGTCATCCTCCGGATCGGTGAGATCTCCGCCGATCAAGCCGACAAGGAAGGAAATTTCATCAAGGGCGGTGAAGCTATTGGGGTTTGTTGGGTCTGACCCTTCAGCTAGCTCGAATGTGTCAGAGCGGAGATCTCCATCGGTATCGGCGAGATTGGGGTCGGATCCCGGTTGTGTGCTGGGATTGCCGGGATCATAAGAAAGGTCATGGTTTTCGATGCCGTCCAAGATTCGATCACCGTCGGAGTCATCGTTTAGGGGATCCGTGCCAGTATCGCTTGCACTGACCCAAGTCCCTGTGTTGGTTTCTACCCCGTCTAAAAACCCGTCGTCATCAGAATCGTCGTCGAGCGGGTCGGTGTTCCGGGTAAGTTCTTCGCCATTGGAAGATCCGTCGGCATCCTTGTCTTCGTCGTCGTCCTTGGTGCCATTGTTGTCAGTGTCAGCCTCACCCGGGTTGAGGCCTAGTGCGAGTTCGTATGCGTCGGGAAGAGAGTCCTCGTCAGAATCGTCAAGATTGGGGTCGGAACCGGTTTGGTTCTCATCAACAAAAGGAAGATCTGGATTTTCAACTCCGTCTTTCAGGGTGTCGCCATCGGAATCATCATTGGTTGGACTGGTGCCGGTATCGAGGGCGCTGACCCACTCTTTGGTTTTTGTTTCAACCCCGTCGAGATACCCGTCGTCATCGGTATCATTTTTTGTGATGTCGGTTCCGAATTCTTGTTCACCGAGGTTGGTGAGAGTGTCAAGGTCCTCATCTTCATCGCCATCCAAAGTGCCGTCGTTGTCGCTATCGTTGTCGTTGGGGTCCAGGTCGTTGGCGGTTTCCCAAGCGTCGAAGAGTCCATCACCGTCGGCATCTCCCTCCGGGGCGGTTTCGAGGACCACGAGTCCGGAGAATCCAGCGTCGCTGTTTGCTCCCCCTCCTCCAAGGGAACGCCAGAGGATGGTCTGAGTCGCAGCATCAGCCGTGAAAGTACCCAAAACGCCAAAATATCCTCCGCGGGCCATTTCTACTCCCGTCGTGTAATTTCCCTGGCCGTCATCGGGTTCGTAAGTTCGATCTGCACAACAGGTGCGACCGTCCGCCACCCCAATCAATTGAACCTGGTAGGAGGAGCCGATGGCGAGGCCACTAATGGTGACGGTCACTTCTGCTGGATTAGCTCCAGTGTATGCATGAGCATCGAGGAGGCCATCCAGATCACCGTCGTCGGTTGTGTTTGGGAAAAACGCAGCTCCATAGGCTGGTCCGTTGGCCATTGTGGTGGCGAGATTTCCGATGCCTGCAGCTGGAGTTTCTTCGAATGCAATTCCGTTGATGATGTTGTCATCTCCGACTCCGGTGCCAGCAGCAATGTTGAAGTCGGCCGCGACATGAACCGTGCTGCCCAAGGGGTTGGAAATGTCGGCTGCTGCGGTAATTTCGGAAGGGGCTCCCCAGGTGATTTCTGCTGAGTGGCTTGTAGCGATCAAGATCGCCGAAAGTCCTGTGATTGTTTGTCTTTTCATTGCGTATTGCCAGAGGCAGATAACAGATTCTCAAAAAGGTGACGAGCTGAATTGCCGAGAATGCGGAACTTTGCGCAAGAAAGCGATCCAGGTTCTCCGGGGATGATTAAGGGTTTGGGCTGAACTTGGCCCGCAGAAAGTCAAAGCCGTTTTCTCGACGAAATGAGGATTCATTTTCAGTGTGGGATTTGGCGTCGACGACAGTCACTTTGGCGACGCTGGAGATCAAATTTTCAAGCAGGCTTCGCACGATGAGGCGAGCGTGGGGGGCACCAAGGCAGAGGTGGGTCCCGAAACCGAAGGAGACGTGGGGATTGGGTTTCCGGTCCAGGCGGATTTCTTTGGGATCGTCGAAAACGTCTTCATCGAAATTTGCGGCAGCCCAGCCGAGGGAGACCCTGCCATCGGGAGGGACCGTAATCCCTAGAACCTTGGTTTCGATCGGACAAACCCGCCCGATATGGGTGAGAGGCATGAAGGCTCGAAAGAACTCTTCTCCGGCAAGTACGAGGGCCTTCGGATTCTCACGGAGTTTTTCCAGATCAGCCGGGAATTTTCCAAAATGGTGAATGATGGATGAGATGGTGTGAATGATGGTATCGCGACCTCCGGCGAAGGTGAGATTGGCAAAGCCCATCATTTCTTCGCGGGTCAACGGGCGGTCTTGGAAGGTGGCCCGGGTGAGGGCCGAGAATAAATCATCTCCGGGATTTTCTTCGGCTTTATCGAGAGCGGAGGAAAGGTAGTCCTCGAGAGGAGTGCCTTCGCTCTGATCGGTGTGGAAGACGTGGATCCCCCACGAAGTGTAGATTTCAGCTTCAGACTCCGGGACGTTGAGAAGGTGGGTGAGCGCACGGGACTGGATGGGGAGGGCGAACTCATTTACGATTTCGATGGAGTCGGAGGAAAGGGCGGAGTCGAGAAGTTGCGCGATCAGGTTTTGGACTTTGGCGATGACATCGGGCTGCTTCGCCCGCTTAAAGAAAGGCTCCACGATCCTACGATATTCTGTGTGCTCGGGCGGATTGGTTTCGATGGGGAGCTGGCGTATGCCGCGCATCTCTTCCTCGGAAGGGATGGGAACACGGAAGGGGGCGTCGGAACTGAAGGTCTGCCAGTTTTTGGCGGCGGCCCGGACATCAGCGTGACGCAAGATCATGGGGATGTTCTCTCCCTGGAAGGGGCACTTCAAAATACCGTCTTTTTGGCGGGCTTCGCGGAAAGGGTCGTGGGGCATGGGTTGAAGGGATTAAGGAAGGCATGGTATGGATGATCCAAGGTCGGTAATCCATCACAAAAGCTTTTCCAGCTTGTCGGGGTAAAGTTGATGGTCCCCGAGACTCAGGGGCGTCCGTTGGTGCAAATCGAGCAGGATCTGGGAATTCGCGAATGTTGAGACGTCACATGATTTGTTTTTTGCGGTTCCAGGTTCGCGGGCGATGGGATAGAAGCTCAAGGATGACTCGATTGGTTTTCTTTTTAATGGTTGGAGCACTATCGGTCTTCGCGCAGAAGGCTGACATTTCAAATAGTCCCGAAGCTTTGCATGAGCGAGGGATGGAGCATTTCTTTGCAGGGAGAATTCAGGAGTCGCTCCTGGACTGGGATCGGGAGATCGAACTCATGCCACGTCGCGATCCCTATCATTGGCAGCGGGGATTGGCCTATTACTACGCGGAAATGTATGAGGAGGGCGTGGCGCAGTTTGTCCGTCACCAGACGGTCAATGGGCACGATGTTGAAAATGCGGTGTGGCATTTTTTATGTGTGGTGCGTGCCAAAGGGGGCACGGTGGCGAAGGCGCGGAAGAACTTGATTCCGATTGAGGGCGATTCACGGGTGCCGATGAAAGAAGTGCATGATCTCTTTTCCGCCAAGGGGTCGGTGAAGGATGTTCTTGATGCCGCGTCTGCCAATGCGGAGGGCTTTCTCCTGAGGAATCAACTTTGCTACGCCCACCTGTATCTTGGGCTCTATTTCGAAGCCTTGGGGCAAGCGGAGAAATCGCTCGCGCACATCAGGAAGTCGGCGGTCGATTTTAAAATGGACCATTACATGGGGAAGGTGGCGCAGGTGCACTATCAACTGCGGAGAAAGAAGCCGAATATCATCTTCCTTTTTGCCGATGATCAGCGTGCTGACACCATTGCGGCTCACGGGAATCAGCACATTCAGACTCCCAATCTGGATCAGTTGGTGGAGAGTGGATTCAGCTTTCGGAACAACTACTGTGCGGGTTCATTCAGCGGGGCGGTTTGTGTGGCGAGTCGCGCGATGCTTATGACGGGACGGCAATGGATGAAACTGCCAAAGAAGAATCCGGGTTCGAATTGGGGGGATGCGACTTTGCTGCCTGCCCATCTGACACAAGAGGGTGGGTATCGATCTCACCTTGTTGGGAAGTGGCACAATGGTGAGGGGACTTTAAAGAAGGCCTTCTCCGAAGGGTCGTCGGTTTACATGGGCGGGATGGCAAACCATGCCGACTTTGCGGTGCAGGATTATAAGGAGGGGAAGCTTTCGCCAAAGCGCCCGGCGGGCGGCTTCTCAAGCGAGGTTTTTGCCAATGATGCCATCGAGTTCATTGAAGGAGCTGACGGCAAGGATCCCTTCTTTCTCTATGTCGCTTTCATGGCTCCTCACGATCCCAGAAATCCTCCTGAAAAATATCGCGAAATCTACTACAAGAAGCGCCCGCCGCTTCCTGAAAACTTTCTCCCGCAGCATCCCTTTAAGATTGGGCCGGCCGGGGTGTCCGGTCGTGACGAGGGTCTTGCTCCCTGGCCGCGAACCAAGGAGATGATCAGTGATCAGCTGTGTGAATACTACGGGCTGGTGACTCATCTCGACGAGCAGGTGGGCCGAATCATGAAAGCGCTTGAGGGCAGTCCGCACGCTGACAATACCTACGTCATTTATACCGCCGATCATGGTCTTGGGATGGGGAGCCACGGGCTGCTTGGGAAGCAGAATGTCTATGAGCAAAGTATGAAATGTCCGCTCATCGTCTGGGGACCGGGAATTCCAGCAGGGCAATCAAGCGAGGCCTTCAGCTACGTTCATGATCTCAATGCTACGATGTGTGGCTTGGCCGGATTGTCCTCGCCAAAGGGAAATGATTCCCGCGATCTGGGGCCCGTGATGAGAGGTGAGAAGAAAGCGGTTCACGCGACGGTCTTCCTTCCGTTTCAAAGTCGTCAGCGAGCGATTCGGGACGAGCGTTGGAAGCTCCACATTTATCCTGAGATCAATCATCGCTTGCTCTTCGATCTCGAGAACGATCCCCACGAGATGAACAATCTTGCGGATAAAACGGAGTATGATGGGAAGAAGGCTGAGATGGTCCTTTTGATGGAGAAGACCCGCACCGAATTGGGCGATGCCCAGCCGCTCTCAGTTAAAAATCCTCAGGCGAAGGCGGCGGTTTACGACACTGCCAAGCGCTCCATGGACGTGTGGCAACCGAAGTGGATTCGTGACAAGTATTTCGGAGGTCGCGATACTCCGGATCACGGCCCTCGAAAGAAGAAGTGATCTACTTGCGCGGAGGCAGGGCGTCGTATGCGGCCTGTTCTTCATTACCCCATTTGAAAGGCTTGAGCTTCGAGCGATCGAGGTTTTTGAGGTGAGGCTCGTTTGCGCGGGAGGGATGATCGGGGCGTTGGTAGACCCAATCATTGTCTCCAAAAACTTCGGCGCAGAGCATGGCGACGGCGGGGTCGTAGGCCACGAGTTCGACACGGGTGTTGACGTGGTTGTGGTCGTGATCGTTGACCCGGTTGGTGCCAAACCATGATTGGACCGACTCGGCCCAGTATTCGTGCTTGTTGGTGGCTGCGTATTTTCCGGCCCAGAGTCCCTTGGCCATCGCTTTTTCGTAGGCGACGACCAATCGCTTATCGAAGGTGGGATCGAGGGTTTTGAGCGCGGTATCGTGAATGGCGTGTGCGAATTCGTGAACACAGATTGATTCGGCCGAGTAGGGGTCTCCTGGATTGGCGAGGAGGTTTTCCTCACCGCAGGAAACGGTAGGGCGTTGTGGCGTGGAGCCCAGTCCACGGGCCCGGCGGTTCCAGAAGGTCGATGGGGTGAGATCAGAGTGCTCCGGGATGTCGATGGTTCGTTCATCCACTGCCATGATGGAATAGCGGATCTTGTTCTTTCCAAGCTCGCGGAGAATGTCGGGCCGGTTTTTGAGCATCGTGTTGATGACATGGGCCGCTTCTTCGAGCGCGGCATCGGGGACATTTTCGGAGGCGAGAATGGGGAAGGACTCGATGACGAGTGCCTTCTTGTAGAAGGGTTTGAGATCGAACTCATTGCGAAGCTCCTCTGAAATCGCTTGCACCGTAGGTGCTTTGGGCTGGATTTTGACTGCGATGGCGGCGGTCAGGATTGCGAGAGGGGCAAGAAGGGTGGCCAAGGTTTTCATGGGATTTCTCGAAAGAGGGTTTCAAGTGTAAGGGTAGTTTTGCAAGGTTGCTTGTCGAGTAGGCAGCTGCAATTATTCTCTTTAATACCATGAATCGTCGACATCTCTTCAAGAAATCCGCGCTCCTCGGGGTGCCGCTTATTTTACCATCCCGCCTTTTGGAAGCCGAAGCCAACAGTAAGATTAATGTGGGATTCATTGGCATCGGAAAACGAACGAGTTCTTTGTTGCGAGAATTTTTAAGGGCGTCCGAGGTCAAGGTTGTCGCGGTCTGCGATGTCGATACCAGTCGTCGGGAGAGTGGTAAAAAGAGAGTCGATGCCCATTACAAGACGAAGGACTGCAAAGCCTACAATGATTTCCGGAAGATCACCACTGATCCGGCGATCGATGCCGTTGTCATCGTGACTCCTGACCATTGGCACACCATTCAGATTCTCTCTGCGATTGAGAATGGCAAGGATGTCTATGCTGAGAAGCCGTTGACTCACAATATCCGTGAGTCGGTTCTTTTGATGGACGCGGTGAAAAAGAGCGGTCGTATCGTGCAGACGGGATCACAGCAGAGGTCCTCCCGCGAATTTAGAGTGGCTTGTGAGCTGGCCCGGAATGGTGTGATTGGAAAGATCGATCATGGCTTTGTCAATTTTGGAGGCCCCGGTATTCTTTGTGATTTACCGGAGGAAAAGCCTGAACCCGGTCTTGATTGGGATCTCTGGCTTGGGCCTGCGCCAATGCGACCTTACAACTCGATACTCGCTCCGCGTGGAGTTCATACCCACTTCCCGAAATGGCGAAATTACTACGAGTATGCCGGTGGACAGGTCAATGACTGGGGCGCGCATCACCTGGATATTGTCCAGTGGGCGCTCGGGAAAGATGAGTCAGGCCCGACCGGCGCGAAACGTCCGGCAAAAGAAGGCGATACGAAAGGGGCGTCGGTGATTTATGATGATATCACCATCACTCATGGCAAGGGCATCGGAGTCCATCTCATTGGAGATCGTGGCGAGATTCAGGTTGCTCGCGGAGACTTCGCGCTCAAGGTCGACGGTAAGGTCGTTGGTTCCCATCTGGGGAAGGGGACCAAGCTCGGGGCTGAGATTGATAAAGCCGAGGAGGCTTTTCTCAAGGATGCCAAAGTGAAGCTCTACGAATCTCCGGGCCACGTCCGGGATTTCCTCAACTGCATCAAGACCCGCAAGCAGCCCATCACGAGTGCGGTGGTTGGGGCGCGCTCCATTAATGTCGCTCACCTCATGAATCTTGCTTACCGGCACCACTCCGATATCGCATGGGATCCGATTAAGAACACCTTCGCCAAGGGTTCCAAGCATCCTTTGGAGTGGTTGACCCGTTCTTACCGCGATAAGTGGAAGATCTGATCGATTAGCGGGAGTGCCCGATCTTAAGGGCCGACTCTTCCCCCGAAGTCTTGACCGAATTCAGTCTCCCGTCCGGCCACCGGACGGTGACTTCGCGAATGGTTTCATTTCTTGGAACCGCAAGCCGGATCCGCCGGGAGGATTGTGAGAGGTAAGAACCTCCCGCGGTGACTTCGGCGGTGAGTTTCTTCCCGTTCGAAAGTGTGGCCGTGACCCATGAACCGATCTTGAGGGAATCCGACGCCTTGAGGTCAACGGTCACGATCTTTCCTCCGGGCGGAGGGACACTCTCAAAGACCTGCATTTCGCCATTGTTGACCCCAATTAAAATGTCAGGCCAGGCATCGTTGTTTAAGTCAGCGAGTGCGACACCCTTGGCATCTCCGGGAACGACGATCCCGCTTTTGTCAGCTCGTATCGGTGAGAAGGTTCCATCCCCTTGACCTTGTAAAAGAAGGCTGGTGCCACCCGCCATTCGTCCGGTTTCGGCTTGTGGTGAGAAGGAATTTTGAGCGAGAAAGATGTCTTGGATTCCGTCGGCATCAAAGTCGAATATCGCGATGCCGAAAACCGGGGCGACTTGCGCCATGGCAGGGAGGGCCCGGAACTTAAATTTCCCCTTCCCGTCATTGATAAGCACTCCGCTTTCGAGGGTGTTGGCTTCAAAACGCTCGGCCTTTTCCAGATTGCCGGCATAGAGATCTAGGAGGGTCGCCGAAGCGAAGTCGTGGAACTTGGGGGTTTTTCCTCTTAAGAAGGGCATGGCATTGCTGGAGCAACTCAGGCCGCGAATCGGGTAGCAGTTCCCGTTCTCAAATTCGGCCTCAAGAATGCGCTTCTTTCCGGTGCCATCAACATCCCCATAGTAGAGGAGCGCGGGGGCTTCATACTTGGTGTTGAGGCCGGTGTTTCCGACGACATAGTCGATGTCTCCGTCGCCATCAAGGTCTCCTCCGGCGAGGCTATTCCACCAACCGGTCCGGCTCTCAAGTCCCGCCTCTTTGGTCTGCTCGATGAGTTTTCCTTCCTGGTTTTTGTAGAAACGAATCGGACCCCATTCGTGCGCAACGATGAGGTCAATCCAACCATCGCCATTCGCGTCGGTCCACAATGCCGAGGTCACCAATCCCTGAAAACGACCTGCGGCAATATCGATGAATTTCTTACCTCCCTCATTGCGCAAAAGCTGGCTTGGTGGGGACTCGGGATAGGATCCCGGAGTGACCCGACTTCCTACAAAAAGATCGAGGTCGCCATCGCGATCATAGTCGGCGGCACAGACGACTGATCCGCTTATGGTGGCATCAGGCAGCATCCCGGAAGGTGCCTTGGCAAACATACCATCACCAGCATTCAGGTAGAGACGATCCCGGAAAACTCCATCGCCCGTCTCTCCTTCCACACCACCACTGACGATATATAAATCAAGATCACCATCGTTGTCCGCATCGAAGAAGAGGGGCGCCATGTCTTCGCTTTTTGAATCAACGGAGAAGGGATTGGTGTCTGAGGTCGCGAAGGACGATTCGCCTTTTTGGTTTGTGGTCTTTCGTTGCTGTATTCGACCAGAACTGCCGGAAGGGAAGGAAATATAAACGTCCTCCCGACCATCGCGATTCACATCTCCGATGGCGATTCCAGGACCCATCTGTGAATGCTTCGCAGGGAGCAAGGGTTGACGTGCGAAGTCGTCGAAAATTCGCTCTTTTGGGATGACTCCCGGGAGCACACCAGATCTCACGAACATTGTCTTCGCAGGTTCTTTTTTCTTGGCCGGGCTTAACTCATCGGGCTGAGTGAGAGTATATCGATTTCCGGCCTTCAATCCGGTAAGGACCTGTCGTCCGGCACCCGGCCAATCGATGATGACACGATCAACTTCAGTCACCTCTCCGAGACCAAAGTGGAGAAGGGAGTCATTGCTCGACATGAACCCCCGGGACGCTGTCAGGGTCCGCATTTGAATCTTTGGTTCGTTTTTCGTTTCGACACGAACCGTTGCACCGAGTGCCCACGGGTTTTTACCTTTCCCTCGCAATTGCAGGGTCAGTCGTCCGCCCGAAACCTGGCCGTTGCGATAGACGCCGGGTGCTCCTCCAAAATTATTGACGATGAGATCAAGGTCGCCGTCGCCATCCAGATCACCCAAGGCAGCACCATAGCTGACCGCGTTATCATCGAGGCCCCATTTGGTTCCGACGTTCTCGAACTTCAATTCACCTTCATTTCGAAAGGCCCAATTTTTCAGCGCGAGGGGTTTCTTGTCCCGCCAGAAAGCCTGTCCGGCCGCCCGACCTCTGCTCAAAATGAGTTCTTCTTCCTGATTTCGTAAATCACTATTAAACCAGTCGCGGCTCATTCCGGTGGAGATGAAAACATCTTCCCGTCCGTCGCAATCAAGGTCTCCGAACTTGATCGACCAGGTCCAGTCGGTGGCGGCCATGCCTGTCAGAAAAGCGACCTCGTTGAAGCTGCCGGTGCCGGTGTTGAGGTAGACCGCGTTGCGCATGTACTGGGGTGGGGTGGGCCAGTTTAAGAACCACGAATCGCTGTCCTTACCCGTCATGTTCCCCATCGACATCTTCTCCTTGTAATGGTCACTTCCCGCCATGTCGGAAGCCATGTAGTCAAAGAGTCCGTCGTTGTTGATGTCAGCGACATCTGATCCCATCGAGAACCATGGCGTGTGTGGGAAAGCGGTTGGCGCGACATCTTTAAAGGTGCCATCGCCTTGGTTCCGATAGAGATGGTCAGCTCCATAAAAATCATTCGCGACATAGAGATCTGGATAGCCATCAGCGTCATAATCCCACCACGTTGCCGAAAGTCCAAACTCCGACTCCCGCACGCCGGCTTCCTTGCCGACTTCTTTAAAAGTTCCTCCGTCATTACGGTAGAGCCTGTCGAATTGCCCGGAGGAAATCTTTTTGTAGCTCTTGGGTGTTTTGATAATGCCGGCATATTCCTGCATCATTTCCGGCTGAATCACGGGTTCCCCATCGGGGCCCCGGACGAGGCCAAACTTCACGGAGTGCAATTCCTCGCCCGGCGGGATGCGATTGGTCAAGAGATAGCCGTCGAGGTCGCCGTCGAGATCGTAGTCGGAGAAGGCCATCATTAAACTCGCGCCTTTGAAGTTGAGTCCAACCTCTCCGGCCTTGTCCACGAATCCTTTCCCTCCCTGATTCATGAAGAGGCGATTTGGCCCATCGAAAGCACACAAATACAGATCCAGCCAACCATCCCCGTCGACATCAGCCCAAGTGCAACCTGCTCCCCACAACCCGGGCGAGTCCATCCCCATTTCCATGGTGACGTCCTCAAATTTGAAATCTCCCAGATTCCGGTAAAGTCGCCCGCCGTCGGTCATGCGGGAGAGAAAAACATCGGCATCGCCGTCGTTGTCAAAGTCTCCCAGGCAGACTCCGCCACCGGTGAATGATCCGCTGATCTCCGCGGCCCATTTTGCCGGAGGATTCCACTCCCGGACGAAATCAATGCCCGTTTCCTTGGCGTTGAGTTTGTCGAAAAGGAAATCACCTTGGGGTGGTTTGGGTGATTCAAGTTTTTGAAAATCAAGGCCCTGTGAAACCAGGGTCAAGGTGATGGCGAAAAGGCAAAAAGGGAGTTTCATTGAGTGAGTTCTCAAAAATGCTACTTGATGAAGGGGAGGATAGACAAGAGGGTAAATAAAATCCTCCATGACTTTGAGAATCTTACTTCTGGCGAGTGCGGCCACCCTTTTCGCCAACATGGCTCATGCCGATCTCGTGGCCCACTGGCCGCTGGATGGAAATGCCGAGGATGCCCTCGGCAATTACCACGGCTCGGCTTCGTCGGTTGTCTTTGGGGCCGATGGAGCTGCGGCCCACACTGGCACTGCTGCTGAATTTAACGGCTCCAATGCCACGATCACCGTCCCCCATGATTCCGCTCTCAATCCCGCCAGCTTCACGCTCTCGATGTGGGCTAATGCGGATAGCACAAATGGATTTGCTTCGCCGGTTACCAGCCGGGATGACGTCCCGACCAGTGTTCACGGTTACGTCATCTACAACGATAATCGCGGAGACTGGAATTTTTGGACCGGAACCGGCGGTGGTGCCGGGGCCTGGAATACGATGTCCGGAGGGGCTGTTCAAACGGGTTCATGGACTCATCTCGCTATTAGCTACGATGCTGGAAGTCAGACCAAGAGCCTCTTTGTCAATGGAGCTCTCGCCGCATCAAACTCGGCCGCAAACCTCTACAGCCCGAACGGACCGCAAAGAGAAAGCTTCAATATCGGATCGGGTGCAGACAACGGGACCTCGTTTTATTTCGACGGGCTCATAGACGATGTCGCCCTTTGGGATGAAGCCCTGACCTTGGCGGAGATTCAGGATGTCATGGACAAGGGCGTCCCCGGCGGTCCTCCGCTTGTGACTTCCTTCACCGCAACCCCTCCCTTCATTGACTCGGGCCAAAGTGTCACTCTTTCCTGGGAAACAACAAATGCCACCACTGTGAACATTTCCCCGGGGATTGGGAGTGTCCCGGCTGCTGCCGGAAGTGTCACTGTTTCTCCCTCCGAAACGACGACCTACACACTGACTGCCCTGTCTCTTATACACATCTGACGCTGCCGACGATCTACTCTGTGTAGAT
>CAJXVQ010000068.1 GCA_913060685.1 uncultured Verrucomicrobiales bacterium | reverse complement strand
CCTGAAAGTCTTTCAAGCCATCAAAATCGAAGTCCCCATTGAGCGAACCTCCCTCGATCTCCACTTCGTCCGGAACTCCGTTCAGATTCAGGTCGGCCATCTCGGTAAAATCCAGTCGCCTCAATTCCCCCTGAATCGGACGGGAAATTCGAAAACCATAAAACGAATCAAAGATCGAAACCAACTGCCCATCCCTGACCAGCTTCACGGTATGAGTCGCCCGGCTCGCGACACTGAAATTGGGGATCTGGAAACGGAAGTTCTCGGAAACTTCGGGGTCATATTGCAAGGGAGCCCGGCCAATCTCGACCCCATTGGCAAAGATCGCCAGTTGCTCATGGAGCGGATTGTCAATGATCTCCCCCGCCAGATTCCGAATGATCCCGTAAATGGTCGTATAGGGAGCCTCCGGGCCCGGATTGGAAACGAGCGGATCCTCATCGCCGCCGGAGGCCTCTTCCATGAAATCAAAGCGCATCAGCTGACCTACCACCGGCTCGAAGACGAGCCACGCTCCGGATCCGCTTAAAGACACCTCCCGACCGTCGCGGATCAACTTCACTGAAAAAATGGCGGTATCGAGGTCAACCGTGCCTGGAATATTGAAACGATAGTTCTCATCGCCGGCCAAGTTCACCTCCAGAGGGACCCGCCCGATTTCAGCATCATCGGCAAAAACCGCCAGCTGCTCGAAGGCCGGAATATCAATTGCTTCCCCGGCCAAATTGCGAACCAGTCCGTAAATTGTTGTCTGGGGAGCAACCGGACCACCTCCCGAACCACCTCCGCCGGGAACCGCTTGCTCCACAAAATCAAAGCGTTCCTCCTCGCCTCTCACCGGCTCAAACACCAGCCAAGAGCCTGATTCCACCAAAGGAACCTCCTCACCATTCCGGATCAACTTGACCGAATAGGTCGTCAAGTCCGGCACAATGACGTTCGGAAGTTCAAAGCGATAGTTCTCATCACCTTCGGCATCCAACTCAAGGGGCACTCTCCCGATCTCGGAACCATCGGCAAAGATCGCAATTTGCTCCCCACCGGGATTGTCAATGATCTCCCCCGCCAGGTTTCGCACCACGCCAAAGATGGTTGCGGGCGTTGTCACCGGACCGCCATCGCCGGGATCCACTTTTTCCACAAAATCAAAACGCGTGAGCTGACCTTGCACCGGCTCAAACGCGAGCCACGAAGCCGATTCCACCAGCGGCACTTCCTGGCTATCGCGGATCAGCTTCGCCGAAAGGGTCGCGGTGCCCAACGCCCCCACGTTGGTAAGATTCAGGCGATAGTTTTCACCACCTTCCGGAGCCAACTCCAGAGGAGCCCGCGCGATTTCCACGCCATCGGCAAAGATTGCGATCTGCTCGAAGTAGGGATTGTCGATGATCGCTCCCTCCAAATTCCGCACCGTCCCGTAAATGGTGGCCGGCACCGCCACCGGTCCCTGGGCGAAAGCTCCAAGAACGGTGATCCAAAAGAGAAGAATCCCCTTCATCCTAGTTCCCGGAATAAGAGTAAGTTTTCAGGTGGAGCTTGATGTCCTTCACCGAGCGAATGAATCGGGCGATGCCCTCCTGCTCATCGGCAAGGAGCCCCTTCGCCGGGATGACGAGCTTCCAGTTGCTGTTCCAGGCCGAACGCCCCACCAAACGACTGCTGGTGTAGTCAGCGGCAAAGTCGGTGTAGAAGAAGTCTTCCCGATTTGTGGCACGGAAAGCCGGGTGACGTCTCGGCGAACGGAAGTTCGTCCGGAGGCTGTCAGTGCTTTGCTGCACCGCCTCGTTGCTCGGCTCCAGACTTCCGAGATCAAAGGGGAGCGGCATGGCGTAATCTTGAATGGACCAACTTCTGAGAGTCTGTCCGTCTCCAAGTGGTGGCGTTCTCATCGTATCGAGTCCGCTTGGGATGAGGTAGACGTATGGCGTCGCGCCGAGATCATCATCGTGGTTATGATCAGGATCATTTTCACCAGCCCCACCCTGGCAGATCAGGCATGGAGCCATGCCCTGATAGCCGTCAAAGACGACACCGGCCGAGTGAATCTTGGTCGCAAAATTCGTCGAAGTGTAATTGCTGTCCAGCGCCTGGTAGTCCAAGCCGAAGAAGTTCCGTCCATCCTCGATAGTCGTCGGGAAGGTAATCAGGAATCCCGGTTGAGCCGCGACATCTTCACCGCCAAGCTGCATCGCATGAGCTGCGATGTCGGCATCGGAGAGGAGGTTCTTGGTCACGAGTGATTCCAGCTTCTGCTGCCAGGCGAGGTCACCTTCCGGCCCGTCAGGAATCCGGAAGTATTCACGGCGCAGGGAGAAGGTCGTGCCATTCGTCTCGGGGTTATTGAACCCAAGGCGGCCTTTCACAACATCGTAGTCCGCTTTCATCTTAGCGAGGAGTCCGGAGAGTCCCGGATCGCCATTGGCGCTGGCGGAAAGCATCGGCTGACCATCAGGCCCGACAACTCCAAGAGCGCGTGAGCTGATGATACTGCCAAGGTAGCCTTGGCCAGCAGGAGAACCAAGCAAGCCGGTCTCGTAATCGTAGGCTTGCGCGGCGAGGAAAGAGTAGCGAGAGGCCCAATCAAGAAGAGTTTGGTATTCTTCCAAGGCTTCCGTCCGGAAGGTCCGGAAGGCAATGTCTCGTGTGCGGTATCCTTGGATCGCAGCGGCCGCGCGACGACGGAAGACTTCGCGATTGGCGAGAACGGTCTGACCATTGACAAGCTCGGTTCGGTATTCCTCGATGGAGCGTCGGTAAGCCACTGCCAGAGCATCTACCTCACGGCGCCCAGCATAGGACTCGGCATAGAGTGACTTTGCTTCGGCAATCCGCCCGCGCAGGTAGGAAGTTTCTTCGACACTGAGGTGCGCCCTGTCGAGCGCTTTTCCTGCAGAAAGAAACACCGCGTCAGCTACCGCTTCGCCCTGAATTGAGGCAACCTCAGCTGCGGTGAGAGGCGATTTCGCCGCAAATTCTGCGGTGAGAATCGCGGTTCTGATTGGGGCCGAAACATCATTCGAAAGACCCACAAGAAAAGGAAGACCCGACAAGGTGGCATCCACAATATCTTCGGCGGTTCTTTTCGTCAGATCTCGAGATTTATTGATGGTTTCGATCGCACCTTTGAGTTGGCGGTAGATAAAATCAGCCTCTCCAAGAACTTGATCCGCAAATCGTAAAGCAAATCGTTCTTCCATTTCGGCAACCAGAGTAGCGAGCTTTAGCTCCATGACATCACGGCGGAAGGCCATCGAGCCTAATCCAACGTAGAGTTGCTCTTCGGCGAGACGAACCTCATTGAGCTTGGTCTGGAGTGACCCCAAACTTGAGCGTTGTCCCAGTTCAGGCTCCGCGATGAGGTAGGGCCCCGGGTCTTCGCTTAAGGTATAGGAGACCGTCCTTGTTCTAGCAATGTCGTCTTCGAGGTCCAGAACCGTAAGATTGTTCGTCCCGTTCAAAGAATCAATGACATTGGAATCCTTCAGATTGAGAGTGAACGTTTGTGAGCCTTCACTATAGGAAAATAGATTCTCTTTGGTGAACACTTCAAAAGGCCGATCGATGGCCATATAGCGAATCAGATCAGGACCGGCGTATCCTTGTTCATAAAACTTGCCGGGACCAATATCCCCCGGGTAGGGCGCTCCGAAAATGTCGAAGAGTTGTGCCACGTAGGCCGTTTCTTCATCATCGATAATTTGAGTCAGATTTTGGCTCTGATTCTCCAATCCTCGAAGGAGACGGGTGGAATCCGCGGCCCGCTCAAAAACACTGTTGGCATTTTCCAAGGCAGCGGTAGCTCGCTCAAAGATTTGCTCGAAGTGAGTTTTGCCATCCGCAAGATCTGTAGGCGAAATATCAAAGAGAAGGCTGTCCTCACTGAGATTAAGGGGATTGACGCGAGCGTCCGCAGCTTCGAGTTGTTGCTGAATATTCTCGGACGCCCTGGCGATGGCTTCGAGTTCGGGTACGGTGCTTCGGTCGATCTTTTGGATCCCCTCGTTCACCTTGTCTTCGGCAGGAACAATGGCATTGCCGACGATCCAGTTGAAATACGCTCCCTGGGCTCCCCGGGCAGCCCAGTCATCCACGCCCCAATGACGGATCGTTCCGGTCCGGTCATTTTCACGGCCATCGCTGAGATTAGCCCAACCATCAACCGAATCCTGAAATGCCTTGCGACGCTCCAGACTGAGAATCTGATTTGCAGTCCGGGTCAGAGCGGCCGCGCCCGTGGCAAACTTGCGCTCATCAAAGTAGTCTATCGAGACCGGTTGACCGAGGACGTTCACCGCTTCGATGCGAGTGCCCCAGGTGAATTCAGGATCTGTGAGGAGACGGTAATAGTTCTTCACCGCCGTGAGGTAGTGGCCGTAGGCATCACCATGGGCCTGCGGGAACATGCGGGCAGCATCCTCAGCGTCAATCTTGCCATCGGCGACAGAGTCGCTTTGCTCACGAATGTTATAGTTCAGCGCGTAGACCAATTCACCGGCATCGATGCCCCGGGTGTAGTTCCAGAAAAGACGATTGTAGACCGGGGCAGTCTCGATGGAGGGCGATAGGAAGTCATCACGCCCCCGGAGGAGACTGAGCTCCTCATCGATCAAAGTCGCCACCTGACCCTGGAAGGAGAAGCGTGCCGTGGAAGTGCTGCGGAAGACATCCTCGAAACCAGCAGTAGAAACGGAATCTCCGAGAGTGCCCAGCGCCTGGGCATCGAAAGACACCGTAGGATTGGCCGCATCAGCGAAGGCTTCATTTCCGAGAGCAACATAGAGGTCGTTCAAATAGCCCGCAGCCAGAAGGAGAGCGTCATTGGCGGGGGCATAATCCACAGCAGGGTTGCCATCGATGGAGAGTCCCATCCCGCGCTTGAGAACGGTTTCATAAATCTCAATGAGCCCACTTTCCTGGACCGCATCGAGATTGAGTGCGACATCCCCTTCCCAACGCGAACCAGCCTGGGAAATGATACTCACATTGGTGTCGACCGCATTCTCAAAGAAATCACTAATGCGCTGGTTGAAGGGATTGATTCCAGCGAGAACCCGCTTGATCCAGCCCGCCACGAGCGCAGGCTCCGTCCACTCGGACCAAACCTTGGGATTCGTATCCCGGTAAAGAGGATGCGTCGGATCAATCGGCCGATAGCGCATAATGTAGTAGTTGTCGCCGAGGGTATCGATGCCTGATCCAGAAACGAAATGGCGATTCTTTCCACTCTCAACCGGCAAGGGGAAATAGTTTGAACTCCGATCTTCATTAACCTGAATGGCCACACTGAGATCGAGAATCGAATCGGCCTCATCCTCTTTGTCGGTATTGAAGAGGACTTCGACAGCATTCGCTCCCTCTTTGAAAAAACGAGGGGGAAGCGCAAAGACGACGTAGTCGCCACCCGTGGAAAGCAACGCCAGAACATCGCTGGGAATACTGGCAGCCGTCTCCGAGTTCTCGCCCGTGGCGGCTTGATAGCGAAGGGCCTCGACACCATTGATCATGACAATCGCACCATCGCCATCGCCGAGACTGAGGCTGAAGAAGACATCCCTGAGCGTTCCATTGGTCAGGTGGGAGGTGAAATCAAGATCGCCTGTGAGCGTCAATCCGGGGACGGCACGATCCGCATCGGCAAGGTAGATAGGAACCTCTGCGGGAAGCACTCCGGTAAGGGTCGCGCCACTGCGTGACAGATTGGTATTTACCAGAGTGGCTAATTTCCTTTCGACCTCAAAAAGAACCGGCGAAAGACCATTTACCGGAGGCGCTTTTTTCCACTCAAATTCATAGTCGTCAGGACGGGCCGCGAAGTCCCCGGTGTGTTGTACCGTGACATTTTCAGAAAGAGGATTGGCCGCAACAAGAGGCTTCAATTCTCCGCGGTAGAGTTTCTCACCCACCCGAAAGATGTGCATCTGGATTGGCTCACCTTCGGGGGAATTGATCACTCCATTTCCAGTTACCAGCGTCACGTATCCGGAACCGCCGCCGATGGCGCTCAGGAGGTAATCATTCACCGCCTGATCAGGATCGGCAATCTCAGGAAGCTCGGTAGGCCCATAGGTCTCTTTGATATTCTGACCAATAACGCTGCCGATGCCCTCCGCCGTGAGCCACTCGTCATAACTCCGGGTTCGCTCAACAAAATTACGATCCCGCCAGCCGTAAACCGGGGTGACCTCCATCGCATCGATCAATTGCCCCCATTCAGTTTTGAACGGGTCATCCTGATGGCAAAGGTCCTTGATAAGAAGGACCTCGTCCGGGCTAAAGGTATTGGGCAAAAGGTAATCTTCCCCTGCCGCAGACTCGATGAAACGCCCCTCGAAAACCAAGGTGCCCTGCGTGCCTTGCAGCGGGTCAAAAAAGAGACGGTCCTCCAGATGACTCGGGAGCTTCTGAAAGTAAATTTTTCCGCGTGAGCTGGTGGTGGCCACCGAAGCCGGAATGTCCTCAAGCTCATCAATATCACTGAACAGAGCCATCCGATTAACGGTGGCATCATGGAGCACCACGCTGTTTTGCGCGGCGGAGAAATCGACGGCGATTGATTGCTGGTAGACGAGTTCCGCCGAGGTATTCCCAAGAATCTGGGGCAAGCCAAACTTGGGTTTCCCAAGGGTTTCTCCAAAGTGAAGAATGGGAGTCTGCTCCGGCCACTGTGGAGTGAAGGTCACCGTAATGGGTGTTCCCGTGACTGGGTCTCCGGTAGAGATATAGGGCACGATCGTCCCGGGATCAGGAGCCTCATCGACACCGGTGACGGCATTCGGGAACGCGAAACCGGCTACCGTCGGATAGTAGTATTGCATCGCAAGCTTCGGCGTCGGGTCGACAGACTGATGCTGTCCCCGGTAAACCCAGATGCTTCCTTTACGATCCTGGAAAGTGAATTGATCGTAGTGAGTGAGATTTTCTGCAGACGGCCCATTGAGAACAGGGTCTTCTCCCAAAAGCGTGACTTCCGTGTTCCGACTTACCCCATCTTCCAGCGGCTGTGAAATGACTGGCAGAGGCAAGGGAGCCTGAAGAAGGCGACCAGCCACCGCCGGGTAATCAAATTTGTATGTCTCGTTTTCCCGGAGAACCTTGAATGCCTCCATATCCGGACGCCCATCGGCATCTTCATAGGCAATGAGAACGAAGGGATCTGAAGTCTTACCAGGGGTATTGAGATCGTCCCTCAAGGCATACCCGCGACCCGCGATCATCAGGGCATGTTCCTCATTCGGATTGTAGCCGGGTTGGGTAGGATCATTCTGATAATAGATCGTCCCGCTCACCTGTTCCGCATCGAGATCACCGGTCCCGGCATTGGAAGCCATCACGATTTCGGGAGCATCGGTGGGATAGGAAATGGTGTAGTCCCCCACTACCGTCGGGACCTGAATGGAGGTGAAAAGATTCGCTTGAGCCGCCACCGGCGTGAGCGGTCGGAACCACCAGACGCGCAGAGTATCGTTTCCGGGAAGAGCATTGACGGGAATGATGGCCGAGGTATTGGCGCCGTCGATACCGCCATCCGCAAAGGGGCTGAGATACACATCCGCCTGATAAGCCGTGCCCGAGATTGGATCGAGATAGCCTCCTAGTTGGAGAGTTGGGTGTGGCGGTTCGAGGCGCTCCCCGACGAGCACATCTCTCGAAATGTGAAAATCGAGAACGTTGTCGGGATCAAAATTCAAACCCGGAGCGTCCAAGCTTAGAAGATGATCCGTGGTCGCGGAGTAGAGCCGGACATACCAAAATTCATTCCCGCTATTGAAGCGAATGAGGGAGCGGTTGATGCCATCAGCATCGAGATCAACCGAAAGGTGGAATTGAAAATCAAGCGAGGCTTCTCCTCCGGTTGGATCATCCTGGTGAATGAGCTCCGGAGTATTCGTCGCGATGAGATCAAGGAAGCTTCCCGCCACAAGTTCATCTGCAGTCCCGAGCGAGGGACGGGCAAAATAACTGTCAAAGCCTTCATCTTCAGGCCACTCAATGAGGTAATAGTTACGTATCTTCGGCCAGAGAATAGAAAGCTCCCCCTCTTCCAGCCAATAAAACTCGGCATTCGGAGCTTTTCTGTTCTCCTCAATCGCATAATAGACGCTCCGATTCTCGATGAAATGTTGGGCGATCGGAGGGCCCGGAGGAGAGACAGGCACAGGTGAAAAGTCACGATCATCCAAAACAGCCGGAGGAGCATTCGCCGGTAGGATCTGCTTGCCGATAATCGTGGTCGCGGTAATGGCAGGAAGTTCGCTTTTCACCTCAAGAATCTCCATCCCAAGGTGCTCTCGTGCTCCCGCGGCACCTCCGGGGCGGGCAGCTCCCAGATACTCAATCAAAACGCGTCCTTCCAAATTGTAGGCACGGATCATTTCGAGGTCGGAATCATACCAAACGGTTTCGTTCGGAACCGTGGAGGGATCAACCCCAAAAGGAATCACCCGATCATCCGGCTCGACCTCAGGTGTCGTAGGGTCATCTTCCGCTACGGTCGATTTCATGCGATCATTATAAAGAATCCGGACGCCCTGGACGATGCCAGTGGGGATCTGGACGCGCGGGGCCTTGTAGGCGACTTCGGTCCAGTAGACTTGGCGAGAAGTGAGATCGGTTCCAAAACCTACGGTGTAATTCTGCTGCAGCGTGCGATAATTTCCGGCCTGGTCAGGAATTGCCGTCACCCAGGTCAGCGATACGCCACCCGTCTGGTTCGCGTAAATCAGTTCGGCGTGTGGGCTGTAGTAATAACGTTCGTTAAAGTCCCCCGCTATGGGAATGACGACGGCATTGTCGATCTGAATCCTTTCATCAGGCTCCAGAGGTTTTCTCCGCCAATAGTCACGCGCTGCCTCCAAGGTGAGAGGATTCTCATCCAGGTCCACCAAGGGCGGGGTAATTTCGGCCCCGTAATTGAAATCCGGAGCTCCAACCCCAAAGGCATAGCCGACCTCAATATCGATGAGCTTGAGCCCCGTGGCCGTGACAGGCTTCATCTGCTGGTCTCCACCTCCACTGCTTAGACTCGCCGCCGATGCATCGGAAGGATCTTGTGGACGGGAATCAAGGTGGAGACGGTTCGCCGCCGATGGCTGGACATCTGCGGCCTCTTGCGCAGACGTCAGGGAACTGAGGCCCAGGAAGCAGGTCGCCACGAGGATCCCGCGCCGTGAAGAGATGTGGTTTAGGAGTCGCATCGGATCGGTTTAAGCAAGAAAACGGGGGTGTTGGTCTCAAAAGAAGAAGCAAAGGAAGCTACTTTGAAACGGTCTTAACAGGCTCGCGATCTCTTGTGAGAAGCTTTTCAATCGCAATCAACCGGTTCTCCCTCGTCTCGTCTTTGGTCTGCAGATTAGAGACAAGGCCTTTCAAAGCCGCCATTTCCTTCTTCATCTCTTCGATCTCTCTGGTCTTCGCCTCAAGGCGACGATGAAGTTCTTGCGTCGCCGAAACGTTGAGCATCGCGATGGCATCGTAGTCCACGGTGCGGAAATCATCGACCCACTTGCCGTAAACGAAAGCTTCTTTTGGCTCCTCCTCACAGGCGATAGTGAATTGAGTCGGAGATCCCACGGCGAGCACTTTGGCTTTTCTAAGTTCCACTGCGTCCGTAAAGACATCGACGAGATCACCAACTGAGAACTCATGAGACTGATCCACGGTCAGAGTCAACTGCCCGCTCTCAAAATTCAGCGCCGTCGACTTTTTGTAAACATTTGGAATCGCCTGGCTCATCTGAGTGATCGCATTTGGCAGAACTTTTTCCACCTCTTGAGCGATGACTTTCTTGTGAATCTTTCCACCATCAGTGCTTTGATTGATCCAGTGGTAGTCAGTGATGCGGAGCTGATTGAGCTTCCCCAAATCTTCTGCACCATCACTCCGCGAGATGATTTTCTTTGCGCGGCCGTCGGAAAAGCTAGTGACGAACTGGGACGCGACCCTCCCATTGGTGACGGTGTTTCCCTCAAAATATGCGACCACATTAGGGTTGCTCTGGACATCCTGTGTTCCTGATCCGTTCCCCTGAGTCCAAATCATAAAATTCGAGTCTCCGTTCATTACCACACCGGTTCCTCTAACATGTAAGACTGCCTCTGGACTTTCCGTCCCGATGCCAACTCTTCCAGCGTTGGTGATAGTCATACGCTCTAAATCATTGGTGAAAAAAGTGAGCCCATTTTGACCAAAACCAGCAGTGCGCCTTGAAGTAATCCCCTCTTTGCTCTCTGCATTCCCAAATCTGAGACCCGGAGCGGGATTTCCGTTATTTGTGTTGCCACTATCAACAACGAGGCTCGATGCTGTTCGAATTTCACCACCCGCGTCGATGCTACCTCCGAGACCTAGATTACCTGCGATGATCGCGCTTCCAGCAAGTAGTCCGCCGATATTCGCGCTTCCAGCTTCGAGTCTTCCAGCGACATTAAGTCCAGTGTTGCTGAGAGTCATCCGTTCTTGATTACCGGTATAAAAAGAGAGCCCGTATTGCCCAACACCAGGAGTTCTCTTAGAAGAAATCCCTTCCAAACTAGTGGGATCGCCAAAGCGGAGCCCTGGAAGGAGGGTGCCAGTGTTGCTTGAGCTACTATCAATGCCGACTGTTCCCTGAAAGCTCGGATTAGTGACCGGAGCCTTGGCATTAAATTGCCCCTGAAGCTCCGGTGAAAACCCTTGTGCGACTTCGGCGAACCTCGCTCTCATCGCCGTGGGAGTGGCTAAAAGCTGCTGCCGAGGTTTGAAGGTCTTGGGTGCGCCACCCGCAGTGGGCACCACCGAAATTTCAACAAAACGATCCTGCTCATCAAAGATCGTCGCCAAATCAGTCGGGTTAGTGATTCCTGCGCCGGGATCCGGGACACCTTGTCCGAGAATCACGGAGAAGCGACCATTGGAAACCGGAATGCCATTAAAGATCTCCGCCCACTTCAAAGTTCCGTCGCTTGCGGAATCGAAAACCTGCAAGGTGATATTGTATTGAATGGCAGCTCCAGGAAGGGGTGCGATGACGCTACCGGTTTCATCGGTGATCGTCGCTTGATAACTGATGCCCCGGGGAATCCCGGTCTGAGCAAGGAGAGATGATCCGCAGAGCAGAAGGCTCGCGAGGAGGGCGGAACGAAGGTTCGTTTTCATAAGCTTGAGTTGGATTGGAGAATTATTCGTTTGGAAGAAGAGTTGGGATGTCGCTGACTTTCCCGAGGGCGAAAATGCCCGAGACTTGAATGGATTCCTTGTGGATTCCGGTGAGAGTTTCCGAGAAGGTTCCCGAGAGCAGAGTATTGCCCCACTGCGGACCTTCACCGGGACCGGCAGTCGCCTTGATCCCGAGGGTAATATTCCGATTGACGGTGTGACTTTCGATTCCCGGGTCGAGGACGTTTTCGAATCGGGCATCCTTGTTATCATGATCCGGGTGGTAGGTATGGAGAAAGGGATTGGTTGGACTATTGGCACCGAGGGTCACCGTCGTCGTGAGACTGGAGCCCGGCGCAAAGGGGTTGGTCATGGCCTGACGCAGCCCCACCGGGAAATGCGCGCTGGAAAGACGGACCGCCGTCTTCAGATTGGCGGCATCGAGTTCCCCTTCATCCACCGCGAGTCCAGTGGTGATATTTCCTTCACCATCATCGGCAATCACTCCGGCGTAGGCCCGGGATAGCAGGGTCGCTTGCCCGGCTTCATCGACATGGATAATGAGACGCATCTTGAATTCCTGCTGCGTGTCATTCAGGCCGGTCTCGCTGGACTCTGGAATAAACTGCCCGCTGTCATCGACGAGATTGTTGCCATCGTCGTCTCGCTGAAAACGTTGCAGTTGGTTTTGCACCTGAGAGATCCGGGCCTCACCGACCCAGAGTCCGGCAAGGCTCACCTTCTCTGCCGTGACGGGGAGAAAAATCTCCGAGTATCCCTCGGCGTCAGTCACCCTGAGCAGTCCGGCGAATTGATCGCCGGGACTACCCGCCATGGCCGTGCGATCCACCCCAAGGGCAACTCCCCTCGCCTCACCGGCTGGGAGAGTCACGGTGAGCCCAGCACCGAGTGGTGAATAAACATAGAAACCGTCATCATTGCGCTCCCGCGTCGTCAACATTGGAGCAGCTGGAGCAGCGCCGCCGCCCGGAGGAGGGTCGGAAGCCGCCGGGGCTAGAGTCACGGTAATCTCCCGATCCGTGCGATTCCTAAGGACGACCCGCTTGAGACTTCCGCCCGTGCCGTAGTAGAGACCGGAATCGAGAGCGACCTCGACCTGCACCGGGCCATAGAAATCCGAGAATTTGTCAGAGCGGATCCAGAAAGCCTGGCCTCGTTCGGCATTGATCAAGCGGGCCGGCAAGAGGCCGGGATTGGTCTCGGACAACTCCCCGCCGACGTAGCGGTAGGCCTCGGTATTGTTATCGATGATCCCGGCACCTCCAAGATAGCGATTCAGCTGTGGCGTGGTTTCGGTTCTAATCGGAAAGCCGACCAAGTTGGAGCCGTCGGTGCGCCATTGCACGCGTGGAGCGACCACTTTCCCCTTTATGCTCAGCGTCTGTTCCTGTGGCAATGCCGTCGCCTTCATCTTCACCAAATAGGCCGAGTTGGGACTCATCATCGCGAAGGTTGAGTTGGCAGGATCACCACGGCGCCAGACTTTCCATTCATCAGCTCCGGTGCCCTGAGTCGTCGAATTCAGACTGGGATCGAGACCATTGGGCCGCCATTGCCAAACATCGGTAATGTCAGGATATCCCGCCATCAAGATATCCAGGGGAACACTCCCGGTATCGACATTGAGATAAATCGCAGTCCAACCGGGCTTCAACTCCCAGGACTCGGTACGGTATTGCGCATTCGCCGAAGCAATCGCGAATGCAAAAATGAGAAGTAGTAAACGCATGTGCTGAAAGTGATTAATCGACGAATAAACGGTAAACGACCTTCTCGGTCGTTTCGGCAGGTTCCGCGACCACGACGAGATTTTCGACGTCATCTGATCGGTAAACAAAGAAGGTCTCGAAAGGATCATCCGAGAGCGAGAACTCCACGGGAGACCATGTTTTCAAGTCGCGCGAAGATTCGATGCGATACGATTTCCCGTCGATTGCAAGAAAACTGAGATCTGCCCGGCGGTTGGCATCGACTTTATCCACCCGAAAATTGAGGCCGTCTTCAAAGAGCATCGCAAAGGTGCCCGCGACATATTCATCACGATCGCTGAGCCCGTCACCGTCCCGATCTCCGCTTGCCGTGAAAACGTCAAGCGGGTTGCCTTCAACATTTCCGAGAAGGCCAGCCTGGAAACGCTCCCATGCGTCAGGTAAGCCATCGCCGTCGGTGTCCTCCCCCAGGATAAAGTTGATTTCCTTCACCGCCCCGGATTCAGGCGCTGGATCGGCAGTCACCGCTTCAACCTTGGACACCACCAGTCGTGTGCCATTCCTTTCAGCGGCAAAACTGTAAATCACGCTGGCATTGGGATCGAGAGCGGCAGTCCGATAGACCCCTTTTGCCGGGTTGAGATCGACAGGCAGTGTCAGGCGATAGTTTTCACCGAAGGCTCCAGACTCTGAAATCGGGGTCCGGGCAAACTCGACGCCATCCGCAAGGAGCAGCAGAGACGTCTGCCCGTCGGTCAGGCCAAAACCAAATTCACCCCGCACCTTACCAAAAATGGTCGAAGGAGGAGCGGGAGGATAAGCCCACGCGGTCGATAGACTTAGGGTGATCAGGCTGAGAAAACGAGCAATCATAGAGAAGAGAGATGAAGTGGGAAAATTCCCCTATGTTTCTTTCTAACCCGTTTTAATTGCCCGATTTTTTCTTTCTGGGATATTTTCTAATATTTTTTAACGAGGGGCTTCCCAGACCTCAATGGGGCGTCCCGCTCCACAGTGAAAAAGAAGGGAATCGTCCGCTGTAAACTGAATCCAGTTTCGAGGAATCGTGCCAGGATTCAAACTGAGGCGGCGGCGGCGCGGCTTTTCCGACTCCTTCTCCGTCGACCAAAGAATCATCTTCCCCGCCCCCGCTGTCGCAATGATGTCGCCTTTTTGCGAGACTGCGATCGCGGTAATTTCCGAGCGGTGGGCCGGCCAACTTTCCGAGGTGATTTCCTTCAAGGTTTTCACATCGAAGACCCGAACCCAGCCATCATTGTTCCCCACAAAAAGTCGCGAGCCATCTCGACTAAAAACGCAGGCACTGTCTTTCGTCGTATAGGAACTCTCTGGAATCACGATGCGATGACCGCCCCCAGGATCAGCCACTTGATAGACCCTGGCTTCAGCGCCTTTAAAACCAGAAACCGCGACCAATTGGCCGTCTGGAGAAATTGCAATACTCTGGCCGGGAGAAGAGCCGTTGGCCATACCCTGATCTTTGACAACCACAGCCTTCCGCTCAACGAGGTCGATGATGTAAAAACGCCCCCAGATCAAGGACGCAACATATCGTTCATCCGAGGTCACCCTATTCTGAATCAAAGGAGTTGTGCTCTCTTGATAAGGCCCCTCTGGAATGACACGCCAGACCTCCTGAAAAAATCCACGCTCATCCTCAGCTACCAATAAAATCTCTTTTGATGTATAATCTCTCAAAAGAACCCGCCCAGCATTTAGAACGGCCAAGGTAGCGTGAAATGGCGGCCGAACCCCAACAAAAGGCGGCTGTTCCCCATGAAAAGGCGGCAGTAAAGACGCCTTCCCATTCGGGAGGTGCCAACGCTCCCAGACGCTTTCATTGCTGGACCACCGAAAAATACAATACTCCCCATTATGAGACGCATTCGGCTGATTGAATCGCAGCGAACTACTAACGTCCTCCTTTCGGAATTTGAATTCAGGCCCCTCATGCAGGCTCCATTTTTTCAAACTGCCATCGCCACTCGCAGTGAGTATCCCGCCATCGCCCTGCGCCAGTGCAGAGACCACAGAAGCATGATGTCCCAGTATAAATTTTGTTCTCCCATCAGTCGTGCTCCGGCTCAGCAAATTTTGCGGAGGAGTAAAGGGGCCTCCTTTCTCATAGCTCTCACTGAAGTCATGCCCATCATCAAAAAACAACTCAACACCGGGCTTCTTAAGAAAACGCCAAGCCGTGAAAAATGACTCACGCCCCATACAATAAAGAACTTCCGAATCGCTGGAAAACTCGAACATCAGTTCAGTGGGCCAGGATTGAGTCATGACTTCACCTCCATTCTGAAGATCAAAGACCTTCAGTATCGCTTGCACCCCCATCCAGCCAATCGCCAAATATCGACCATCCGGGGAAAAACGGATATGACTCAAAATCTTATCCGGAGCCTGAGGAAACTGAAATTCCGGCTCCCCTTCAAAGCCCGCCTCAATCCGGCGAACCTCAACCATACTGGGACTTCTGCGCCCAATCGCCAATCGAGAACCATCCTCTGAGACTTCGATAGGATTGGTCCACCCATTGATCGGAAGCGCCATCCACTCCATTGTTTTCAGATCATATTGCCACGCCGAGACGATGGGATTTCCATCGTGGTCATTGGTCCCAAGGCCGGGCGACGCGCCCATGATCAAACGAGTTGGGCTGATCCACGTGGCTGAAGTTGCTGCTCCAATTAGATCTTTAAAATACACAACCTGGGAATCGGCATTCACGATCATCAGCTTATTGCCATCGATAAAGCTGTAGTGCTTCCCATCCGGCGCGAATGCAAAATGAAGGAGCCCGAGGCGAAGGGATAGCAAGGGTGAACCACCTGGCGTCTCGGGAAGCTCACCCGCCAAAGTCAAATTGCCGGATATCGGATCAACCTCATGAAAGCGACGATCCTCGGTCAGCAGTAGAATGCGATCACCTCCCTGATCACGGATCAGATGAAGGGGTTTCGAGCCTCCGGTGGAACTCGACCAGTCTTGATCGCCATGAGAAAAACCGTCGACAAGACGCCACTCAAATCCCCTCCGCGACGGCTCGACGGAATCCAAAAGCCTCCGTGCTTCCCCAAATTCGAATCGCTCGCGCGCGGCCAAGGCATTCGTGACAGTGAGATAATATTCGTTCTCCTTGGAAACGAGCTCTGCCGCTTCGGCCCTCATCCGGTCCTTGTCAGCGGCTTCGCGGGCCTCCTCCGCTTCCTGCCGATGAACAGTGCTGACCACCAATGAAATTACCGCAATCAAAAGAGCCAATACCAAAAGCGGATAGCGCTTCACCCATCGCACTCCCCGCTCCAGCAATGTAATTGGCCTCGCCTCCACAGGCTCACCCCGCATCCAGCGACCCAGATCTTCCGCAAAAGCCAGCGCCGACTGATAGCGCTTCTCAGGGTTCTTCTGAAGGCACTTCAGACAAACCGTTTTCAAATCCCGATCCACCTTCAGACCTGGCTGATTTGGAAATTCAATCTCGGACTCGATGACCTTTCGAAGGACGACATGCGGGGAATCACCTTCGAAAGCCTGGCGACCAGTCAGGAGCTGGAAAAAGATCGATCCTAAACTGAAAATATCACTCGTCGTGGTGACTTGGCTATTGTCCCCCCTCGCCTGCTCGGGCGACATGTAGGCAGGCGTCCCCATGATCGATCCGGTCAGAGTGAGATTGGAATCCTGTGCCGACCGCTTGGCCAATCCAAAATCGCTGATGAAAGGCTCCCGCTCCTCATCCAAAAGAACATTTGAAGGTTTGATGTCGCGATGGAGGACCCCCCGCTCATGGGCATGGTGAATGGCACGTGCCAGCTTATCCATCAATACCACCACATCAGCTTGCGTAACAAATTCTTCCATCCGGGTCGCCAGACTTCCACCGCTGACGTACTTCATGCTGTAGAAGAGACGACCGTCCAATTCACCATTCGAATAAACCGGAATGATATTGGGGTGATCCATACTCGCGATCGCTTCCACTTCAGCCCGAAACCTTTGCTCCACCGCGCCAGCGCGGCCCTGGAAAGACTGGATCAGCTTCAAGGCAACCTGTCGGCCTACTTTCTTATCAAAGGCCAGATAGACCGAGCCATCACCACCCCGTCCAATCTCTTTTTCAACCTCGAAGTCATCACTATCCGAGGATCCCGTAAAGGCATCAGGATCATCAAGCAGATCGGCCATGATGCAGCGTTGGCACATTTCAGGATCATCCTCGGTCGGTTTGATCAGGATTGAGCTACAGTCTGGGCAAAGGGCCATTCTTTAATAAAACAAGCGGGTGCTCTTCTTCCTACTAACCTGTTTTCAAAACTGGATTTTTTAAAAGACTCTCAGCGATTGGAAAAAGACATCGCTTCGATGAGATAGTGAAGCTCCGCATCGACTTCGTTTGGGTGATCCACCAGCTGGGCGACAACTTCTCGAAAGAGCTCCCGGAAGCGGGACTTCAGACGAAAAGCAGCGGACTTCGCCCCGCTCTCCGACATTCCAAGTTGCCCGGCCACTTCCGCATAAGGAAACGCTTTCCCCGGATTCATAATCGTGGGACGAAAGGCCTCAAAACGATCCAACTGATCAAGCTGCCCATACTCCGCACGCAGGAGCTTCCAAACACCTTTGAAGACTGTGGTTGCCCATTGTTGGTCAAAGAGAGCATCAGGAGGAATTTCCGAAACAAGCTCAGGCGCGGCCAAGTCGTCACCCTCAATTGAAAAATGAAGGCTGGCCGCACCACGCTTCTGACGTGAGGCATCCCGGTGTTCATTCGAGAGATAATTCTTCACCGCAGTCAGTAGAAACGATCGGAACCGGCCACGCTCCGGCACCGCTTTGCGATAAAATTTCGTCTCGATCAAACGCTCAAAAAAACCCTGACAAAGATCACGGGCCTTCTCCAGATCTCCACATTGATTCAGGATGAAGACCAGAACTGGCTGATGATAATTTTGACACAGGCCAACCAAGGCCTCGGAAGTCGAATCAGCGTCCTCGCCACGGGATGCAAGAATCTGAGTCCACTGGGTGGTCAGAAATTGCGAGTCCCTTTCAAAATCCGTCATGCCATGTAAATCGATGCAAAAATTGCAGCAAACGACCGGAAATCAACTCTTTACATCGCAAACCTCTCACAGCGCACGCTAGCGTTGGGCAGAGAGATTCTTGGAGAGGAACATGAATCTCTCGACATTCTTTGTTCGCCTTTTGACCGAAAGAACGATTTCCTATGAGCAATCTTTCCCCTAATGCGCGCAATCATCCTCTTCCTCACTCTTCTGCTCCCAATTTCAGGCCAGCAAAACTGGCCAGCCTTCCGAGGCGCCGACTCACGCGGTATTTCCGAGAACCCCGACCTTCCCGACACTTGGTCCAGCACCGAAAACGTGGCCTGGAAGACCGACATCCCCGGACGGGGTTGGTCGAGCCCGGTCGTTTGGGGCAAGCGGGTCTTCCTCACGACGGTTGTCAACTTGGGCGACACCGAAAACCCGAAGAAAGGTCTCTACTTCGGTGGAAATCGCCTCGAAATCCCCGACACCGTTCATCTTTGGAAGGTCCTCTGTCTCGATCTCGATTCCGGAAAGATCCTCTGGGACAAGGAAGTCCACCGCGGCAAGCCCAAGTCCTCCATTCACCTTAAAAATTCCTACGCCTCCGAGACCCCGGTCACCGATGGCAAACATGTCTACTGCTACTTCGGCAGTCAGGGGCTTTATGCCTTGGACCTGGAAGGAAACCTCATCTGGTCCAAGGAAGTCCCCGCCTACAAGACCCGCTATGGTTGGGGCACTGCCTCCGCCCCGGTTCTGCACAAAGACAACCTCTATCTCGTCAACGACAACGAAGAAAAGTCCTCTCTGATCGCCCTTAACCTGTCTCTTATACACATCTGACGCTGCCGACGATCTACTCTGTGTAG
>CAJXVQ010000067.1 GCA_913060685.1 uncultured Verrucomicrobiales bacterium | reverse complement strand
CGAATTCGGCGATTTTGGACCAAAAACTCAAAAAAAATGCGAAACTTGGGTTAAGATCGCCAGCATGCTGGGATACGTGACGATGGATGCCATCGGCTTAATCTCATTGAGTTGTTTGACCGTTTGCTCGATCGCCTGTTCCGCTGGAATGAATTGAAAGGTTCTCTTCAGGGGGATCTTCAGGTTTTGTCTGAGCAGATCAAAACCGGCACCGACAAAATGCCCGTTGCCACCGGTGAGGACGACGTTCGTGCCCGATCTCTCGATTTCTTTTGCCAAGCGAAAGTGTCTTCGCGACATCCGGGCCAAAGTCAGTCCGAAGATATACTCGATCATCGAGGCCGGAGCGACGATCACCGCAGGTTCTCCCGAGGTCCCGGAGGTTCGAAACACCGCATACTGACCAATCGGCACCCCAAGGTTCTCCATGCTTTCCATATGTTGCCTCGCCTGGGCAAGGGTCAACGCCCGGTCAGTCAGCCAACGGTCAAAGTCAGCCATGAGCTCAATCTTTGAGGTCACCGGAAGATCACTCAGCTTGATGACCTTGGTATCAGGTAAATCACGGTAAAGCTCCTTGAAATACGGAGACTTCTCCCGGGCCACTTTCACCAAATGACGCAGGTTTTTCAGCTGCTTGGCTTCAATTCTTTTGCGCCCCCCCCCAGCCGTCCAAATGCCGCCAAGGTAATACCCAAGTGTTCTGACCACGCTGAATTTCATTTCAATAAAGTAGTCTGTCATCCTAGCTTGGCATTGCGGGTGGGAGCAAGGGTGAAGTCAGACTACACCCGGGAAAAGATTGCCTCATCATGGCTTAGATGGTCCAATTTTCCGGCGAAGAAATTCTTCCAGTTCCTCGGGTTTGGGAAGAGCAACCTTGTAGGCGGACACGAAAAGGTTCTTATCCATCCCGCCGAGAGCGTATTCGACCAAGGCCTGATCTTTGTCGGTGCAGAGAAGCAAGCCCACCAGCGGATTGTCGCCCTCGGCCATCTCGTGCTTCAGGTAGTAGTTCACATAGGTGTTGAGCTGACCGGCATTGGCGTGATTGAAGGGCTCTACCTTTAATGCTATGAGGACATGGCAATGGAGTTTACGATGGTAGAAGACGAGATCGATGAAGTAGTCGCTTTTACCGATTCGAATCTTCTTCTGGCGATCCTCGAAACAAAATCCCTTGCCTAATTCGAGAAGGAAATCTTGCAAGTGATCCAGCAAAGCGGTTTCGAGATCACTCTCGCGAAAAGCTTCCTTAGGGGTGAGCCCCAGAAATTCAAAAATGTAAGGATCTTTGATGAGATCAACGGGTCGGGTCGCGGTGCTTTCATCAGCCTCACTCAAGCGAAGAAGCTTCTCCTTGTCTGTCGAAAGTCCCATCCTCTCGAAGAGCAATGAACCGATCTGCCGTTTCAGTTCACGGACCGACTACCCGCCCTTGACACACTCGATTTCATAAAAGGCACGCTGGAGAGGATCGGAAATCCGGAGAAGTTCGACGAAGTGCGAGAATGTTAGCTTTTGAAAGAGTTGCTCTACGGGAGGAGCAAAGTCCGGCCGGGAAAATTTCGGGTTTTGAACCGCCCCGGACGGTAGCTGGTGAATCTCCAAATCATTGGAGATGGATTGATTGTCCGAATCCGCAGACAGCGTCTGCGGAATACGAACTGAGAGTGCCGCCAATATCGCAGACACTGTCTGCGATATTCCTGAATAGGACTGATAAAGAAGACGACTGGCTTCAAGATTCCGCGATGACAGACCTTTGATAGCGAGTTTGGCGGCGATCTTGGGAATCAAATTTTCACCATATGTCGCACGATCTTCTCCATTCTGCTCAAATTCGATGATGTAGGCTCCCACAAGCCAGTTACGGAGGGTCAGGCCCACGTTCGCAGATTGCGCTACGTGGCTTCTGAGCGATTGATCAAGATAGCGGAGTTCGGTGACGAGCTGTTCCAGGTTCATGACGATGATAGCGACTTTCCCGGGAATGATTCATCTTGCCGAAAGTCGCTTATTTGTTCGTAAGAACAGTATTTGAATACCGTAACCCACACAAGCGATGAAACCGCAAATTCTTCACTCTCACCCAAAGAAGCAACCATGTTGGTCCTTGCTGATGATGGCCAATGCCGCCGGAAGGGTTTCCGTTTCCTGACAAGGCTCGTAACGATGCCACTTCAAGTCGGCCCGCTGCCAATAGATCCCCCAAACATCCCGCGACCGGACATAGCTAATTTTGGTAATGGGCTCCTCGATCCACTCGTCGGGGCGGCGGAAAGCGGGGCGGACCAGGAAGAGTTCGATCGAATGATCCTCAATCCGCTGTCCCTCACGCACCTTGTCCCGCAAGTGGATCGGTGGACGATGATGCGCCCAGAACTCTTCTTCCAGTTGCCTGAGGATCTCTTCGGTTTCGTTCTCGGTAAAAGCCATGGTGAGTCGGGTTCTTGAACTACAAGAGCATCCTCCACTCCCTCAAATTCTTCGAGGTTTTTTCGAAGGAGGTGATGACGTCGAAGATGCAATTCAATGAATTGAGAGATTTATGACTCTCTCTGAGACTTTTTTAAGTTCTCTGCCTGTTCGAAGATCTCTTTGTAAACCTCGTCCCGATCCACCGGCGGATACCCGTTCTCGGCGAGTAACATGATGAGGTCCACTTTGAGCCCGGCCTTAATGTCGGCGCGTTGGCTCCAGTCGGTGTATTTCGCTTTGTCGTCGACCACGGTCTTCACCTCCTTGGCGAGCTTGATCAGCTTGTCCCCAAGGTAATCGAAGTCGTATTTCTGCCGGGGGTAAAGATCCAAGTCGTGTATGGCACCCGCTGCGTGACTGAGCCCGGTTGCCGACGAGCGACCACTGGCCCTGGGGTGGCTCAGGCGGATCTCCGGCGGGAGCGGAGCACGTAGAGACAAAGGCCTCCCGGGATCGTCATCGTCGAGGAGGGTTCTGGGATGGAGAGTCGGAAGGATTGCGGCATGTACTCCTCACCGTTCACTTTTTTCCTCCTTTCCCCATCAGAGTGATTGTGAGTAGATTGGCCCTCTCGGAACAGCTTCAGGGTCGTCCGAATGAAACCCAAAACTCACTTCAAACACATCCATGAAAAACATGATTCTTACCATTGTCGCAGCCACCGGAACCCTCGCTCTGAACAGTTGCATTGGCGCGGCCCTATGGGGTGCCGACAAGGGCAGTGAGGCGATGGAGGAGGGAGATAATTCCACGGTTCGGAAGACAGGTGAGACCATCCAAAAAGGACTTGCCCCGATCAATCGAGCCAAAGACAGCGCGGTCGACGCGGTGAAAGATGCCGTCGACTAGGATTCCCCCACGGCTCCTGAGAAAGTGGCGGACCTGCCACTTCTCCAACTCGTTCGACGCCGCAGATTCCTGATTCTCCTTCAGCGCAAAACTGCCTTTCCCGACCCTCTTGAATCGTCTCTTTGGGTTCTTCTTCGTATCGACATACATCTGGGCCGATCCACTTGCGGGCGTAGGAGTAGCGCATTGACTGCTCCGCTACGATGGTGAGAGCCGTCCCCGCTTTTTTGGCTTCGACGACGCCAAGAGCCTTACCGTCAACGAAGAGGATGTAGTCGGCCGGGCCGCCCTGTGAGCGGAGTTCGCGGACGGCGACGCCACGGAAGGCGGAGAGGTTGAGCCGGGCGACGTCTTGGACGGCCCAGCCTGCGGCGCTCAGTTGAGCGTCGATGGTTTGGCGTGGGGTGGACATGTGATTTGTCTTCCAAAGAGCTAACAGTTGGTGAGGTCTGCGACTATGAAAAAGCAGCGACGCCTACGGGGCGCTGCTTTGGAGAGAGATGAGGCGCTATTCGCTTATGCGAAGAGGGGCTTCATGTGGCGGTCGAGGAGGTTGCCGGTGACGCACTTGGAGATGACGGCGTCGTTCGCTTTGAGGGCGTCGAGGTAGCGGTCACCCATTTGGGCGGCGATTTTGAAGCCGACGTGGAGGAGTTGGCGGACGTTGGCGTTGTAGCCGGGGTTGCTCTGGTCGTGCGTCAAGGCGCTGACGTATTGCTCGCTGGTCCAGCCGTTGACTTCTTCAGCTGATGGCAGCTGGGAGTGATCGATGTCGATGACGGTGGCGTAGGGCTCGCAGAGGGCTTCCTTTTTATCGAGGGCTTTCGCGTAGATTTCCTTGGCGAGGTCGAGGGCGTCTCCACCGGCGGTGGCGAGGCCGATGACTTCCTCAAGCCAGTTGGTGCCGGCGGTTTTGATATGAAGCCCGGCTCCGGTGCGTGCGATCGCTTTTTTGATGGGCTCGTAGATGGAGAACTTATCAGAGCCGGAATGTACGGAGAGTTTGAGAGTTTCGGGAAGTCCGTAGGCTTTGATGGCGTGCGCGAGGACGGCGAGGTCGTCGTTGAACTCTTGCTCGAATTGCGCGACGTCGCCGACGTAGTCGACTCCCTTGTTAAAGCGTCCGGTGAATTTGGGCGCGATGGTCTGGATCGGGATGCCTTGATCGGCGATGGCGGCGAGGATGATGAGCATCTCGGCGGGGGCCTGGGGATTGTCGGTTTCATCCATCGAGACTTCGGTGACGAAGTCATCGGTGCCGCCTTTAGCTGCGACGATATGGTCGTAGATCGCTTTGGCTTTTTGGGTGGCCTTGAGGAATTGGTTGGCGGTGTTTTCGACAAGCTCGCGGGAGATTTCGAGAGGCTGCGCGATGCCTTCGACCGTCACGGAACCGATGAGTTCGGGGTGCTTTGCGATGAAGGCTTCGACGTCGGCAGGATCGGCGGCTTCTCCGATGTCGTCGGCGACATCGAGAGTGAAGAAATTACAGGGTGCGACGAAGCGGTCGACGGTGGAGAGGTTGATGTGGTCCGCATCGAGGAGGTATTCGCCGGTCCAGCCAAGGTCGGCGACGGCTTTGTCAGCGGCGTCGCGGGTGGTCTGGGGCTCGGAGCCGATGATCTCGTGCTCGCGGTTTGATTTATTCCAGGTCGGGCAAATGTCGACACCGAGTTCCTTGGCGGCGATGAAGGCTTGGAGCTGGGCGTGAGCGCCGTGAGCGAAACGATCGCCAACGCCGAAGGTGAATTTAGGACAGGTTTTCATGAATGGTGACTTGTGAATTTGAGTGAAGAGTTTGAAATTTAGAATGCCTTGGATCTGAAGCTATTTGGTAGGTCGAGAGTTTTTGGTGATGGTGGTGAGGATGGCGACGAGTTGATTCGCTTTGTCGAGTAGAGGGGCAAGCCTGTTTTCGGGGACCAAGTTTGTTTCAATGAGGCTGCGGAGCCAGTAGTGGGTTTCGCGGGCTTCTTTGCAAGCGATATACATTTTGGCCGTGAAGTCGGCTTTGCTTTGTGCTCCCTGGGCCTCCTCGACATTTGCTCCGATTGAAGTGCCGGAGCGAAGGAGCTGGTTCGCTAAAATTCGAGAGCTCCCCGGAAGCGCTTCCAACTCCTGGCACATGTTGACAATCCGCACTGCGAACGCAAAACTTCGTGCCGGGATCGGTGGTGGTTTTTCGCTCATCACATTGGGCTTTCCAAACTCCCCGATTAAATTCACCACTCACTCTTCACCATTCACCATTATAACCGCTTTGATGGCTCCGGTAGCGGGGTCGGTGAATTTGTCGAAGCCCTCGGGAACCTCGGTGATGTCGAGGCGGTGGGTGATCCAGTTCTGAAGGTTGATTTTCTTTTGGCCGATGATGTCGATGATCTCGGGGAAGTCAGCGGGGAGGGCATTGCGGCTGGCGATGACGGAGAGTTCGCGACGGTGGAAGTGAGGGGCTTGCGGGAAGGTGATGTCCTGCGCGGTGATGCCAACGTAGACGACTCGGCCACCGACGGCGGCAAACTCAAAGCACTGGACCATGGATCCGGCGTGTCCGGTGGCATCGATGATGACATCGCAGAAGCCACCTCCGGTGATGGCTTCGATCTCGGCGAGGTGTGAGCCGTCGGGCTTGGCGAGAATCGGGTGGGGGATGCCGAGTTTTTCGGCGCAGAAGTCGAGGCGGTTTTGCGCGAAGTCGACGACGAGGACTTTGAGGTCCATGAGCTTGAGGAACTCGAGGGCGGCGAGGCCGATGGGACCGGCTCCGATAACCATGACGGTTTCGCCGGGTTGGGGATTGCCACGCTTTACGGCGTGGTAGCCGATGGCGAGGGTTTCAACGAGGGCGAGTTCGTCGTAGGAAAGATCGTTTCCGGGATGAAGTTTATGGGCGGGGACAGTCCAGTTCGATTTACGCAAACCGCCGCTTTGGTGGACACCGACGACCGAGACGTTCGAGCAGGCATTGGAGTGGCCCTTTTTCGAAGGGATGGACTCGGGGTCGTTGAGGTAGGGCTCAAGGGAGCATTTGTCACCGGGTTTGACATTGGTGACGCCATCGCCGACGGCGACGACTTCGAGGCCGAGTTCGTGGCCGGGAGTACGAGGGTAGCTGAAGAAGGGGAACTTGCCGAGGTAGCACGAGAGGTCGGTGCCACAAATGCCCATGCGGTGGGTTCGGACGAGCGCTTCGCCAGGGCCGGGAGCTTCGATGTCGGGAAGGTCGACGGCGTTGATTTCTTTAACGTCGGTGAATTCGATTGCGTAAGACATTTGAAAAATAGGGAGGTGGGAGATTAGTTGTTTTCAGGAAGGCCTTCCTGGTGCCCGAGGTTTTTGACGGGGGCGAAGATTTCGTGGACTTGGGCAAGAAGTGATTCGTCGATGGGTTCGGCGAGCCATTTGGCCCATTTCCTGACGTTGTTGGGATTTGCGGATCCGGCGACGGTGGAGGCGATGTCGGGGTGGGCGCAGGAGAACTGGAGGGCGAGTTGGGCGATATCGACTCCGTTGTCGTCACAGAGTTTGGCGGCAGCGCGGGCGGCCGCTTTGACTTCTTCCGGTTCCTTGAGCCAGTCGGGAAGAGGGGCATTGGTGAGGAGGCGCGCGGAGAAGGGGCCGGCGTTGATCGCTCCGAGTCCCTTGGCCTTCAGGCGAGGGAGGAGGTCGTCGCTAAAAGCGGTGTTTTGAAGGGTGTATTGATTGTAGGAGAGGACGCAGTCGATGTCGTCTTCAACTTGATCGAGGACCTTGTGAAAGCAGGCCATGGGGTAGCATGAAAAGCCGACTGCGCGGATTTTGCCTTCCTCCTTGGCCTTAAGAACGGCGGGGATGGTTTCTTCCCAGATTTGCGGGAGTTTCACGAACTCAACATCGTGAAGGAGAATGAGATCGAGGTGGTCGGTGCCGAGGCGGTGGAGAGAAGTGTGGATGGATTCCTCGACGCGAGCGGCGGAGAAGTCGAAGTGCCGGTCGGTGTAGCGTCCCAGTTTGGAGCCGAGGAGGTAGCTGCTGCGGTCGATGCCCTTGAGAGCTTGGCCGAGCATGACCTCGGACATCCCCCGGCCATAGAATGGCGAGGTGTCGATGAAGTTCATCCCGAGATCGAGGGCGGCATGAACGGAACCGAAGGCTTCATTGATATCGATGGCGCGGAACTCGGCTCCCAGCGAAGATGCTCCAAACGAGAGGATTGGGAGTTCGAGGTCGGTCTTTCCGAGGCGGCGGGTTTTCATGGTGGCGGGATCAGGGGATGGGGTGGACGAACGTCGACGAGAATCTGTCTGACTAATTTTCAATGGGGAAGAAAAATCCCGCGTGAATTTTTTCGACCAAATCGGGATTTTCTCTGTCACTGCGAAGCGTTATTGATTAGGCATTATGAAATGTCAGAGAAAGAAGTTCTACCGTGGGAGAAAGTAGGCCCGGACTATCGTCTGTCCTATAAGAGGGCTGGAATGCTGGTCGATCTGGATCGTTGTATTGGATGTCATTCTTGCTCAGTGTCTTGTAAGACCGAGAACGAGGTGCCTTTGGGGAATTTTAGAATGCGGGTTCGTTATTTGGAGCAGCCGGATAACAACCAGCTGTCGTTCGCGCCGCTGATCTGCATGCACTGTGTGGATGCTCCTTGCTTGAAAGCCTGCCCTTCCAAGGCGATCCGCCGGGAGAAAGATGGTCGGGTGTTTATCGACGAGAGTCGTTGCGATCTAGAGAAGGAGTGCGTCGAGGCATGCCCATACGGAGCGATTTCGATCAATGTGGAGAAGGAAGTCGCTGAGAAGTGCGATTTTTGTCAGCACCGGACCGAGGTCGGACTTGATCCGGCATGTGTTTCGAACTGCCCGACTGATGCTCTCGTCTTCGGCGATCTCGATGATCCCGGGTCGAGAATTTCAAAACTGGCTGACAAGAAGAAAGCGAAGGCCTGGAAGGCCGACGAAGGGACCAATCCATCGGTGCTCTACGTGAGTCACGAGACCTGGATGGAGACCAAAGCGAACACCGGAGTGCAGCTCGATCCAAAGGACGAGGATGTCACCTACGAGCAAAACAACCTCAAAAAGTAACCTGATTTTATTATGTCTGATTTGACACGTCGTTCTATTCTTAAGCTGGGCTCGGCCCTGATTGCTGGTGGACTATCGCCCCTGCGGGTTTCCGCGCAAAATGCCACTTCGAAGCAAACCTTCGGAGTGCTGGGTCGTCTTGACTACAGCAAGGCCAAGGCCACTCCGACCATCTGTTTTGCCTGCACGAATCACTGTGGGGTGATCGGCTGGGTACAGGATGGTTTGGTCCGCAAGATTGATGGGAATCCGCTGGACCCAAACACCGAGGGCAACCTCTGTTCGAAGGCCCAGGGTATGATTTCCTACACCTACTATCCCGAGAGGATTCTTTACCCGCTGCGTCGGGTTGGGAAACGTGGGGAAGGGAAGTGGAAGCGCATCACCTGGGAGGAAGCCTACACCGAAATGGCGGACAAGATGCGACCGCTGCGTGAAAAGGGGACTCCGGAAGAGTTTGTCTTCCACTATGGTCGTGACAAGACGAAGGGCTACACCAAGCACTTCACGAATGCCTTCGGAACGCCGCATCGCTTGAATCGTCGCTCGATTTGTTCTTCGAACCGACGCGCTCCCTTGATGTCCTTTTACGGGCGCGAGTTTGAATGGGAGACGCAGGATCTTTCGAATACCAAGTATGTCGTCAACTGGGGTGGTAATCCTTACGAGGCCTATCAAGGCGGGCTCTTCATGGCGCATCGTTTGCAGAGCGCACGGGTTGACCATGGTGCCAAATTGGTGACCTTCGAGGTGCGTCCTTCCGCGACGGCGAGCAAGTCCGATGAGTTCTTCACCGTCATGCCGGGAACGGATGGCGCGGTCGCTTTTGGAATGATCCACACCATTCTCAAGGAAGGTCTGGAGAATGAGGAGTTTTGGAATCGTTGGGCCAATGTTTCACTCGATGATCTTCGTAAGTCCGTGAAGGATTACACCCCGGAATGGGCTGAGAAAGTTTCAGGAGTGCCGGCTGCGGATATCAAGCGGATCGCGATTGAATTTGCGAAAGCGGCTCCGGCTTGCTGCACGATGTCGAACCGTGGTTCGGCGAAGCACTATAACGGCATGCAGTCCGACCGGGCCATCCGGACGCTCGATGTGCTCGTTGGAAACGTCGGCAAGCCCGGTGGCTACTGTCTCTCTTCACTGCGTGGCTGGTCGGGCAAGTATGGTCAGGAAGGTCTTCCCAATCTCAAGATGCCTGAGCCCAAAGCTTCCGATCCCAAGCCGTGGGGCATGGGCGAAGGCTTTAATGAGGAGGCCTTTCAAAAGCTTCCCAAGGACGTGCAGGAGCGGGTTTCGAATTTCCCTGAGAAGTGGAAGAAGAAATACTTCGGCGAATTGGCAACTCCCAGCGAATACCCGCTTTCGTGGCACTGGTATCAGATGCGGGTGGGCCAACTTGTTTATCCCTATATTAAGGAGGGACGGCAGAAGGTTTCGGTCTACATGTCGTTCACGCTGGGAGCAGCCTTTGGATATCCGGAAGCCAATGTGACTCGCGAGGTTTTGATGGACGAGAAGCTCATTCCTTTTCATGTCGCGGTTGATATTGGCTACGGCGAACAGGCCGCTTTGGCTGATCTGATTTTGCCGGAAGCGACGAGCCTGGAGCGCTGGGATTATCACTCGACCAATTGCTATGGACTGGTGCCTTACACCGGACTCCGTCAGCCCTTGATCGCACCGCAAGGCGAGTCCAAGTCGATCCAGGTGATCCTGCGTGAATTGGCTCACAAGATCGGTGGTGGAATGGAGAAGCATTTCACCTACAAGGACGACGAATCCCTCTATAAAGATTGGTATAAAGAGCTCCCGATTTCGTGGGAAGAATTTAAGCGTCGCGGGATTTGGCAGGAGAAAGGCCGGGCGAAAGACTACGAGCTTTACGAGCGGCCGATGTCTGAAGGTGAACTGGCGGGAACCAATCTGAAGCAAGGCGAGAAGCTCGCTGAAGGAGCATTGGTCGAAAAGGAAGGCAAGGCGGTGGGCATCATCAAGGATGGCAAGCCGGTGCGGGGATTCCCGACTCCCAACCGGGTCATCAATGTTTACGATCCCATCTTCCCGGAAGCAGCCAAGGCCGTTGGTCTGCCTCTCACTGATGGCAACGCGAGTCCGATTGCGACCTGGCACGAAGTGCCCGAGCACGTTGGCCTTAAAGATGATCGCTACATTTTCTCGACCTTCAAATGGAATGTCCACACGCAGGGGCGCTCGGGTCATTGGAAATATGCGGCTGAGATCATCCACACCAACCCTGTTTTTATGCATCCTGAAACCGGAAAGAAGCTGGGTGTGAGCGAAGGCGATGACGTGAAGATTTCCGTTTATCGCCCCACCGGTCACACCTATCGCTCCGGCGAAAAAGGAGTGATGGGAAGTTTCACGAACCATGTCCGTTTCCTGAAAGGGATGCACAAGCGGGTCGTGATGTGCTCTCACCACGTGGGACACTTCGAGCATGGAATCGTGGGCGAATCGACCACCAAGGAGACGTCACCTGCCGCAGGTAAGAGCAAGAAGCTCGCCGACAAAGGGCTTAAGGACGGGGTCTGGTGGTCGAAGAAGCGTGGCGGAATTGGCGGCGGAGTGCATATTAACGATGCACTCCCGATTAATCCTGCTCCGCTCATTGGCGGTCAGAACTGGTATGATAACGTTTGCTCCATCGAGAAAGTATAGTGACTGCCGCAATGACCCCTGAAGCCGCCGTAGCGCAACTCGCGGCATCACTTCTCTCACACGAGATTGATGCCTCGATTTTAGCTTCTCTTCAACAGCCTGACACAGCTGCGATTTTAACGCAGATCGAACCTTCGGCGCGCGAATTACTCGAGCGGGAGTGGACGGCCGAGGATTTCGAAAACGCCGCAGTTGAGTTTTGCCGGCTCTTTATCCTCAACCCGGCCGCGCCTGCGAGGGCTGCGGCTTATGAGGACAAGGACTCGCTAGCGGTGGCGGGCCGGATCCAGTTCATGCTCGATTCCGGATTCCTGGAACTGCCTGCCACTTTCCAGACTTTAGCTCCGGATCATATCGCCTTGTTGTTGCTGGTTTACAGCTCACTCGAAGGCGAGGATTCCATTCAATTTAAAGCTGATAATCTGGCGTGGCTGCCGCTCTTTTCGGCACGCCTGGAGGAGGAAAGCACGCATGCTTTCTATCTCCTGGCTTCGAAAATCCTGCGAGTCGTTTAAGCGAGGGCTTCTTTGATGGCCTTGATTTCTTGGGCCGCGCAGGCGTCTGCGTCGGGTTTCGGGAAGACTTCTGCTGAGAGGTAGCCGGCATAGCCGACTTCTTTGAGCGCGGCGATGATGGGTGCGGTGTCAGTGTGACCCATGCCCATGGCGTTTCTGTTTGAGTCGGCGAAGTGAACGTGGCCGGTGTGCTTTCCGGCGTCGAGGATGGCCTGGGCGACATCGCTTTCCTCGATGTTCATGTGGAAGAGGTCGGCGAGGAGGACGATGTTTTCGAGAGAGTTGTCCTCGAGGTATTTGGCACCTTCGGCGAGGTGGTTGATGAGATTGGTCTCGTAGCGGTTGAGCGGTTCGTAAATAAAGGGAACGTCGTACTTCGAAGCCGCAGCTCCTGCCGCTTTGAGGGCGTCGGCAAGCCAGGTGAGGGCTTGCTCGCGTGAGACCTCGCCACCCCACTTGCCTTGCATCGAACCGAGGATGGCGGGGGCGCCGAGTTGACCTCCGAATTCGATCATCTTGATGATGAAGTCGAGGGCGGCTTCGCGCTTGGCGGGGTCGGGATCGGTGAGAGAAAGGCCATGTTTGACCATGCCGGCTCCGGTGCCAACGGCGGCGATGCCGAGGTCGTGTTCGGCGGCGAGGGCCTTGACTTCGGCGACCGTGATGAAGTCGGGGCCGGGGAAGAAAAGTTCCACCGAGTCGTAGCCGTGTTTTTTAGCGGCAGCGAATCCTTCGGCGAGAGGCTGATGGAAGACGAAAGGTCCGGCGGCAGCTTCCGGGACTTGTGAGAGAGTGATTGCGGATTTCATGAGAAGATAAAGTTTTAGACGGATTCGAGGATGATGTTGCCGTAAGCGGTGGGGTCGCCGGTACGGATGAGACCGATGGCGTCAGGGACCATTTTCTTAAAATCGTTGTGGGGAAGTCGGGTGACTTTGAGGTCGGGGTGGAGGCCTTTGAAGCCGTTGAATTTGGCGTCGTAGGTATCGATGACATCCTGCGGGTTGGTCGTCAGGAATTCCCCGGCTTGCCAGATTTCCCCGACTTTAAAGTTATCCTTGAGGACTTCGAGGAGATCGGTGATGAGGGGAATGCCCTTGGTGAGAGAGAGGTCAATGACTTCGATCTCGTTCCAGTATGGAAAGGCCCAGTCGGTAATGACGAGGGTATTGGTGTGGCGAATTCGCGAGAGGAGATCGTTGACGGCGGGATTGAGAATTCCTTCTTGAAGCATGGCAGGAGGAATTTGTCAGACTGATTTGCGATGGCCAGCAGATTTAATCGAGGTCGGGATAGGAGCCGAGGATTTTCACGAGGGAGCAATGTTTCTCGAGGGTGCCGAGGGCTTCCTTGACCTCGGTATCGTCGCAGTGGCCGGCCAAATCGACATAGAAGATGTATTCCCAGTCCTTCTGCTTGGAGGGTCGGGATTCAATCTTGGACATGTTGATCGCGAAGGAGTCGAAGGCCTGGAGAGCCTGGACGAGGGAGCCCGGGCGATCGTGAACCGAGAAGAGGATGCTGGTGCGGTCTTTGCCAGTGGAAGGGCAGGTTTTTTCACCGATGACGAGAAAGCGGGTGGTGTTGGTCGCCCGGTCCTGAATGGAGCTTTCCAGCATGGTGAGGCCATTGAGCTCGGCGGCGAGTTTACCTCCGAGTGCGGCGGCCCCTTCCGAGGTGCGTTCCTTGGCGATCGCGGCGGCGCGGGTTGTCGACGAGGTTTCGACGAGGTCGGCTTCGGGGAAATTCCGGAGAATCCAGTTCTTACATTGGCCGAAGACCTGGGGATGGGAGTAAAGGGTTTTGATATCCTCGCGGGGAATGGCTGCCATGAGACCGTTGTCAATGCGCAGAAGAATCTGGGCGCAGATGCGGAGATGGGAGGTGACGAAGAGATCGAGGGTGCTGGCGATGGCTCCATCGGTGGAATTCTCGATGGGAACGACGCCATAGTCGGCCTGTTGGCGGGCGACCTGGTCGAAAACGTCGGCGAAATTCGGCTGGGCGGTGTAGGCTACGGAGTGGCCGAACTTTGAAATGGCAGCCTGGTGGGTCCAAGTGCCTTCGGGCCCGAGATAGGCGATTTTCAAATCATCCTCGAGGGCGAGGGCGGCTGACATGATCTCGCGGTAGATCGCGCGGATCGATTTCTCGGGAAGTCGGCCTTTGTTTTTGGCAGCGAGGGATTTGAGAAGGGCATCTTCTCGCTCGGGGGCGTAGATTTGAAGGCCTTCCTCTTTTTTGATTTCGCCGACCTCATGGACGGCGTCGGCACGTTGGGAGAGGAGATCGAGCAGCTGGCTGTCGATGGCGTCGATCTTTTTACGAATTTCGTCGAGTGGCATGGAGAAATGGGGTCTTTATTCGACTTCGTCGGTGGTTTCTTCTTCTTGCTGCGTCGCACCCGCATCCGCATCCGTTTCGATGGCGACGGCGGGTTTTTCGATGGCGGAGAGGGCGAGCTGGGTCTCGGCTTCCTCTGTGGTCGTTGGTTGCTCCGATTTTTCGTCGTCCTCGGTTCCGTCGGGAAGTTCCACTTTACGGAGTTCACCGATGTTGGGAAGTTCTTCGATGTCGGTGATTCCGAAGTGTTCGAGGAAGAGTTCGGTGGTGGCGTAGAGGAGAGGTCGACCGGGGAGGTCGGCGCGACCGGTGATTTTCACGAGTTCCCGGTCGAGCAATTTTTGGAGCATGCCATCGCAGGAAACCCCGCGAACAGCTTCGAGCGCGGATTTTGTGACGGGCTGTCGGTAGGCGATGATTGCCAGGGTTTCCATGGCCGGGGGGCTCAGGCGCTCGGGTTTACGGCTGGGGAAGAGGAGTTTGACAAAGCCGGCGTAGTCGGGGCGGGTGTAGATTTTCCAACCCTTGGCCCGCTCGGCGACAATGAAAGAACGTCCGCTTTTTTCGTAGATCTGATTGAGCTCGCTGAGGGCGGCGTTGATTTCATCTTCGATGGTTTCGGTGAGTGCATCCAGATCGAGAGCTCTTTCGGGGCTATCGGGAGAGGGGGCGTTCTCGGGATTTTCCGTAATAGAGTCTTCGGAAAACTCGGTGGCACGAGCTCTCACGAGGCGGGCCAGTTCCGACGAGGGAAGTGGTGATTCCGAGGCAACCAGAAGGGATTCAAGTATTGAGGGAAGATCCATAAAGCGGGGCGCAGCCTAGGAGGCTCGAGCAGGATTTCAAGAGCATGGTGGAAAGATGATGAAAATCGAGTGGAAAATCAGCTTGCGCCGGGGCCTCAAAACTTCTAAGTGTCCCGATCTTTTTAGAGTTTTGCGCCAATGTTGGAACATGATTCTAAAACAGGACCCCAGCCCCCAATTATCATTTTATGGCTAAGAAAGTTGCTAAAAAGAAGACTGCGAAAAAGGCCGCAAAGAAGGCGCCAGCAAAGAAAGCAGTGAAGAAGGTCGCCAAAAAGGCAGCCAAAAAAGGAGTTGTTAAGAAAACGGCGAAGAAGACTGCCGTCAAAAAGGTCGCCAAGAAACCAGCGAAGAAAACCGCAAAAAAAGCAGCTGTTGGGAAAGTGGCGAAGAAGGCCGCTAAAAAGACAGTAGCGAAGAAGGCGATCGCCAAAAAAGCAGCCAAGAAGACCGTGGCGAAGAAAACTAGCGCCAAGAAAGCCTCCAAAGAGGAGGCGATGAAAGTTGTCAGCCCGGTAAAGGTGACCAAGAAGGTCGCCAAAAAAGCGAGCAAGAGAGCGAGAAAGAAAGCCGTCGTGGCCGAGGATCTTCCTCCGGTGATCGTGAAGCGCCGGTATGTGCGGCCCGAGAAGGTGGCTAAATTGACGGTGTTTGAAAAAAAACAACGTCAAAGGCTTCTCGATCTCAGGGATCAGATTTCGGACCTGATGTATGGGATCCAGAACGACACCATCAAGAAGGGTTCCGAGGGAAGTGATGCGAGCGGATCCGGAATGCACCAAGGTGATGCGGGTTCGGATGCTTATGATCGTGATTTCGCGTTGAATATGCTTTCCAAGGAAGCGAATGCCTTGGGCGAAATTGAGGAAGCTTTGCAGCGACTTGAATTAGGGAGCTACGGCGTTTGTGAGGAATCTGGCGATAAAATCCCCAATCCTCGACTCGAAGCGATGCCTTTTGCCCGGTTGACCGTGGAGCGTCAGGCCGCCAAAGAGCGTGAGAGTTCAACGCGGGATTTGTCGAGTCCCAATTATGGCTTCAATTAATTAAATTTAATTTTTTTTTGACCCTCGCTCGAAACTTTTCGAGTGAGGGTTTGTTTAATCCCGGTATTCGTTTACCTATAAGTCAAATATGAAAAGCCTTCTCCCCATAGCAGCATCTTGCCTCCTCGCCGGAGGAGCCATCGGTTACGTCTTCGGAAACAGAGGAAACGAAGTTGTAGAGAATGACACAACCAAGGAAAGAAAGGGCGGTAGCAGTCCCGGAAGTTCCCGGTCAAAGTCGGGTTCTTCATCAGGAGGTGGTGGGGCGAAGTCCCGGAAACCAATGACTTATGAAGAGGTTGCGGCGACCCCGGGGCAAACTGCGCGTCTGCAGGCTTTGGTGGATCTCTACTCCGGATTGAGTGGTGAAGAATTTGCCGCTGAAGCAGATAAGCTCCGTAGTCTTCCATTTAACGAGCAATTCTTGGCAGGCTCCGTTCTTTTTGCAGCTTGGGGGGAAGAGTCGCCGTATGACGCACTCGACCATGCAAAAACCAAAATGGGTTTCGTGGGGAACTTTGTCAAACCAACGATCCTCCAAAGCTGGGCTTCAACCGACCCCAAGGGAGCTGCGGCCTACTATACCAGTAACAAAAGCGAGTTTGCCATGATGGGAATGATGGGTCGGGGTCGTGGTGGTGGCAGCGGCGGTGCGGGAACGATTGCCGGTGAATGGGCCAAACAAGATCCGGAGGGTGCCATGGCTTGGGCAAAGGGGTTGGAAGGGCGTGATTCAGATCAAGCGGTTGTGAAAGCTCTTTCTCAAATCGCTTCGACAGATCCGGCACGTGCTGCTGATTTGACTTCCGGGTTGCAGGGGGAGGCTCTCACCAAGGCAAACACCGAAATTGCCGGAGAATGGGCCAAAAGTGACTGGGGTGAAGCGGAGTCGTTCATCAGCAGTTTACCCGCAGATCAGCAGGGAGAGGCTCTGGGTGCGGCGGTCCGCTCCCTCGCAAACGAGGATCCCCGGCTAGCGGCATCAAAAGCGCTTGAAATCCCTGAAGGGAAAGGAAGAGAAGATGCGATTGAAAATGTTGCCAAATCGCTGGCAAGGGAAAATCCAGAAGACGCAGCCAACTGGGTTGTGAAGAACGGAGGAGAGGAAGCCCAGAGAGGGGCCATGCAAGATATCATGGGAAATTGGGTGGGAGAGGATGCCTCTGCTGCCAAATCGTTTGCAGTCTCGCAACCGGAAGGACCTGTTCGAGATGCTGCGGTCTCTTCCTTCGTCATAAACGATTCGAGTAGCCTTCCTCAAGACAATATCAAGCTTGCAGAAACAATCTCGGATGAGCGTTCACGTGGCAGAGCAATTGGGACCGCGACAATGCGCTGGATGAGCGAAGATCGTGATGGCGCGATGGAGTATATCGAGTCTTCGGATATGGTCGATGACCGCACCAAAGGTTGGCTTCGTGGTCAGGAGTAAGAAGATCGTTTAAACGACTCCTCGAATTTGACAGTTCGGACGCCGCAATGGCACCTGCTACCCTCACGCGGTGGCCGCAGGGGAGAGTGTTAATGGAGTAATTTGAGAAGGGAGGGCCAACTAGGAAAATATGTGTGTGACTTCGAATTCTGGTTGGTGGCCTCTTCCTTCGTTTTCCCCCGCATCTTTCAGGTCCGTTCGACCCTCTAAGGAATAGTCCTGAAATAAAATCCGGATTTATAGAATATAAGGTAGTGTTAGACAATCTCCTGAAGTGCTGATCTCGGGAAGAAATTATGAAATATTACACATCGGAAATAGAAGCCCAAATGCAACGGTTATACGAATCATTGAATGAACGTGATCGCCGCCGATATTCAGCCATCGAAAGAGGATGATTTGAGACCCTTGCGGGAGTTTGCCGACCCTCTGGCAATCAATTCAAGTCCCGACCGGACTCACTGAGCCTCCGGTTCTCACATAGCGGCCTGTCGTGCTTTCATGAAGGGCCGCATAGCTTAAAGAGATCAATCGCGGCCTCGTCGATCACGAGGGCATCGTCACCCTTGCTCGTGCGGGAACACCACAGCCCTTTGCTCCCTCCTGGAGAAAACCCGGTGAACCCGGTATTCTTGATTTCATACCCGCAGAGACCGTCCTGGTCGTAATGCGGAAAGATCGCGTTGCGCCGTTCGTCCTGGTGAATTTTCCCCGCAAAACGGGCATCTCTCGTAATGGGGTGCAGCTCTCCAAAGCTACCTGATGGATCACAGCGAGTTTCGGAAGGTTCCTAAGATCCGTGGTTTTGCCGGATCTTTCCCTTCAGGATTTTGAGTTCAGAGATCTAGAATTTTTGGGAGGCTGGCGTTCCAGCTCCCTGTGCAGTCTTCCTGGCTGACGGGTGATAGCCTTCGAGTCAGGTCGAAAACGTTTCAGCATTGATTTCAGAGGACTTTTTGAAGGCATTCACAGTGAAATCTACCCGAGTGGAGTATTCCCAGCCAACAGTTGGCCTCTGTGATACATCAGATACCTTTGGAGAGTTAGACCCTAACGACAGAAAGAGCGGAAGAAGCAGAGAGGCCATCTCCGCAAACCGCATAGGCATCTTGTTTCCGCAAGTCACGCTATTCGATTCCCGCTCCCCCAAGGCAGGCCTTGAGGATGGTTTCAACGTCGGCGAGTCGTCCGGTTCCCTGGTAGCCGCAGGCGAGATCTCCTTCAGCGGGATCGATGAATTTCACCCCGTCTTCTTTGAGTTGGGCAAGGTTCCGCTGGGTTGCGGGGTGATGCCACATTTTGCCATTCATGGCTGGAGCGATGAATTTTGGAGTCTCGGGCGGAAGGGCGAGGTAGATAGAAGACAGGGGATCAGGCGAGATGCCGTTGGCAAATTGTCCCAAAGTGTCGGCACAGGCCGGAGCGACCAAAAAGAGATCGGCATTGTCGGCGAGTTCAATGTGGCCGGGCTTCCAGGAATTTTTCTCGTCCTCGAGCGAAACAAGAACCGGTTGGCGGGAGAGGACTTGCAGCGTGAGGGGGGTGATAAACTCGGTTGCGGCTTTCGTCATGACGACGTGAACCTCGTGGCCAAGTTTGGTGAGCTGGCTGGTGAGGTCGGCCGCCTTGTAAGCGGCGATGGAGCCGGTGATGCCAAGTACGATGTTCATAGAAGTCGGGAAATGTTCAGGCGCTCGGCGAGAATGAGTGATTTGAAGTTGAGGTAGTCTTCTTCGCGCGTGGCGGAGAGAAGACGGTAGGAACTGTCTCTTATACACATCTGACGCTGCCGACGATCTAC
>CAJXVQ010000066.1 GCA_913060685.1 uncultured Verrucomicrobiales bacterium | reverse complement strand
CTTTGGCGGGAGGGCTTTGAAGCCGCCTTTGGAACGGAGTGGAGGGGGGAGAAAAAGGGGTGCGGGGGGAATAGGGGAAAGAATTGAGCTGAGGTGATTGAGGACGGAAACGATGAAACGGAGAATAAGGTAGCAGCCGACATTCACAGGGCGTTTCAGGACGGAAATTCATAACCCGAGATCGTAGTCCTCCTTCCCGCCAAGCCAAGGATTGTTTTGGTAGGGGTTATTTGGGATCGCTTCGAGCGGAGTCAGTTGTATCGAGGATCAGGACGCAGCCATCGCCGAGGGGGATTTCTGTGAACCCGCCGAGCCGCATTAGTCCCTTGAGTTCTCCCGACAGACCCTGCTTGACGTGTTCGTGTAATGCGCTCTAGCTACCGAATCGCCACCGTCGGCGTGATTACTCCAAAAGTTTATGAATCTATCCAGCTCCCTCTTGGCCCTCTCCATGGCCGCTTCTCTGCCTCTCTCGGCCGCCACGCCCAACGTCATTATCATCATGGCGGACGACCAAGGCTACCAAGACCTCGGCTGTTTCGGGTCCCCGAAAATCAAAACGCCCCACATCGACCAGATGGCGAAGGAAGGGATGCGCTTCACGGACTTCTATTCCGGAGCCTCGGTTTGCACCCCGTCGCGTGCTGCCCTCCTGACCGGTTGCTACGCGAGCCGGGTGGGTAACCTCGGTGTCCTTTTCCCGCGGGATGCACGCGGACTCAACCCGACCGAGATTACCATCGCCGAACTCCTCAAGACGAAAGGCTACGCGACTGCCTGCATCGGCAAGTGGCACCTTGGTCACCACAAACAATTTCTCCCGACCAGCCAGGGCTTCGACACCTACTACGGCGTTCCTTACAGCAACGACATGACCCTCGACCCGACTCAACCGCTGGCCAATGACATTGTCCTGCGCGAAGGTGTCACTGCTGAGAGCGTCAAAACCCATCAGAAGAAGAACCTCGTCCCGCTTATGCGCGACACCGAAATCATCGAGTATCCAGTCGATCAAAACACACTCACGAAACGCTACACGGAAGAAGCGATCAAGTTCATCACGACCAACAAGGAGAAGCCCTTCTTCATCTATCTCCCCCACAGCATGCCGCACATCCCGGTCTACGCCTCACCGGAGTTCGAAGGTAAGAGCGAGATCGGTCTCTATGGCGACAGCATCGAGGAACTCGATTGGTCCACCGGACAAATTCTCGAAACCCTCCGGAAGCTGAAGCTCGATCAGAACACCCTCGTCATCTACACCTCCGATAACGGCCCATGGAAGCTCGACCAGAAATCCTGGGAGAAAGGCAACACCAACCGTCGGGTCGGTGGCTTTGCGCATCCTCTCCGTGGCTACAAGTTCAGCCGACTTGAAGGCGGCATGCGCGTCCCCACGGTCATGTGGTGGCCGGGCCGGATCCCAGCTGACAAAACCTGCGGGGAAGTGGTGGCCAGCATGGACTTCTTTGCAACCTGCGCGGAAATCTCTGGAGCAGAACTCCCCACCGATCGCGTCATCGATGGCAAAAGCCTCATCCCCCTCCTCGAAGCGAAAGACGGAGCCAAGAGCCCTCACGATGCCTTCTTTTACCGCACCGAAGCGGTCCGCAGCGGCAAATGGAAGCTCATCAAAGGCCAACTCTACGACCTCGAAGTCGACATCGGCGAAGCGACCAATGTCGCCGGGAAACACCCCGACGTCGTGACCCGCCTCAGCGCACTCCTCGCTGCCCACAAAAAGGACCTCTCTGAAAACACCCGCCCCCCGGGCGGTGGACCGAAGAAGCCCCGGAAGCCGAAGAGAAAGAAGTAAGTAACACCCTTCTCCACCGACCTCCATGGCATGACCGGTCGCATCCTGCTCTCCACGGCCCGCTTGTATGGAGAAGCATGGAAGCATTCAGCGGGATCGAGTTCGGCGGGAATAGACATCGAAAATTGGCTCGTCGTTAGCTGTGCATCAAGGATCTGGACTATCTCGAACTTAAATTACGACACGGATCCGTCATGCTCAGCTAACGAAGAGCCCAGAAAATAGAGTCAGGGGTTGATTGAATTGGAGGAAGAATATGGTGGGGGGTGGTTTTGTGTGAGGTAGGTAGTGTTGAATAAAACCTCTTCGCTTGGGTCAAGAATTCCGAAACATCGTCAAAATTTAGTGCTTTTCCTGAGCCCTGAAGTTCTTGATGAATATCCTTCAAGTGCAACAGGGCATAACTTCAGAGAAGTCGCTCAAAGTCCGAAGAGGTAACCTGGTCTCCATTGGGAAACGCTGCCTACTTTACCATCTGTATCCGAACAGGCACGCCACCGGAAATGATCATTCCGATTGAAGCGGCCAGAGCACTCGCGGTGCTGGAGGCCGCAGAACTGTCCTTTCGGGAAAGGGCAGCCGCTTTCGTTTTCATTCAAATCAGAAAGCAGCGCGACCGAAGGCGTTGGGAGCTGGGATCTACAGCTTCTTGATCGAAACTTTGCGAAAGTAAACGGCGTCGCCGTGTCCGGCGAATCCGAAGAAGCCATCGGGATTGGCGAGGCCGGGATGTTTTGACTTGGCCATGAACTCCTTGGGATCGAGTTTCGAAAGATCGGCGTCGAGAATGACGGTGCCGTTCAGTTCCACTTTAATGGTTGATCCTTTCACGGTGACTTCCTGGTAGTTCCACTCGCCGACGGGACGTTGATAGCCACGGTGTGCGGCCTTCATTCCATAGGCGCTGCCGTGATATTGCCTTTCGTCGAGCTTCGCGTATTTCTCCGCTGTATTGTCGAGGACCTGTAATTCGCACATTCCGATGTAGGCGGTGTTTCCTTTGCCGGGATAGCGAATCGCGAGTCCGTTGTTTCCGCCGGGAGGAACTTTGAATTCCAGGCGTGCCACGAAGTCCGTCAGCTTGTCTTCGTGATAGAGCGTCCCGCCTTTGCCTGCTTTGCAGGCGATCGCTCCCTCGACCACCTCATAGTTATCGGCAGCGCCGGCCCATCCTGAGAGATCACTCCCGTTGAAAATGGCCTGGAATCCTTCGTCTTTTCCGCGCAGAAGAGCATTCGCTTCATCACCGGGAATCTCTCGAATAGAGATATTTTTCCAACTGATCTCCCCACCGTGCGTTTGCAGATGGATGGGACCTTTCGCGGGAAGAGGGACGGCACGATCCCAGAAGTTGTCCATGATCGCGCCATCGACGACGAGCTTGTCATTAAGCCATATCCAGGTTCGGGCACCGAGCTGGCGGATGCGGAAGGCATTCCATTCACCGAAGGGTTTGTCAGCGAGAACGAGCGGGTTTTTGCCGGGATTGTCTTTGTTATTGTTCCAGAGCCCTCCCGATCCGAGATCGGCTCCATGCTTGAAGGCCGCTTTGTTGGTGTGATCCCAGATCTGCACCTGGGGGGTGCCGCGCAGGTAGATGCCGGAGTCAGCATTCGGCACGGTCTTGAAGTCGACGGTAAACTCGATGTCTCCGTATTCTTTGTCAGTCGTGGCGTAGGGGCCATGACCATCATTGTAGAGGGCTCCGTCCTTCACCGACCAGTGAGCCGCGAATTCCCCGGCCTGTTTCTTCAGCGATTCTTCGCGTCCTTCTTTTGCCTTGGAGGTCGTGTGGGGATTGTCGCCGTGCCAGCCGGAAAGGTCTTTTCCGTTGAAGATCGGCTCGAGGGATTCCATGTTGAAAGGCTCCTCAGCCGTAACGATGGCAGGGAAAAGCAAAGTGAGAAAAAGGGGCAGTCGTTTCATAGTGAGACCGCTTTCTATCGTATCGTTCCGTTTTAGGCAACATTCACCCAGCGATCCAGCATAGCGGATTGACGTGGGATCGGAGATGGCTCTGGTCGAGCGGTCGTGATTTACTGAAATGATGATACGCGGCCTGACTCTTGCTCTTCTTGCCTTGGCATTTCCAGGATTTCTGTCGGCGAAAGTTCCCATCATCGACGCGATGATCGCGCCGAAGACAACGGAAAGCCCCCGCAATTCCGAGGGAGATCTGGTCTTGCGAAAAGATGGCTCCCTTCTCGCGGCCTGGTCCGAGTTCTACGGCGGCAACCGCGACGATTCCGCCGGGAGGATCTCGGCAAAGATCTCGACCGACGGGGGACAGACATGGGGAGAGCGATGGACGATGGTGAAAAACACCGGTCAGGAAAATGTCATGTCGGTCAGTTTTTTACGGCTGCAATCAGGCGGACTGCTTCTCTTCTATCTCGAGAAAAATTCGAAGGCCGATCTGGATGTGTTAGTGCGCCGATCTTCGGATGACGGGAACAGCTGGAGCGATCCGGTCACGGTGACCCGGGATGAGGGCTACTGGGTGATGAACAATGCCAGGGTGGTGCAGCTGGCGAGCGGTCGCATCGTCTGTCCCACGGCGGTGTCGGAGGAAGTCTGGGTTAAGGGGCACACCTTTCGGACGGTTTGTTTCTATTCGGACGACGAAGGAGTGAACTGGAGGCGGGGAGTGGGCGGTGTTGTCGCTCCGAAGCGCGGCTCGATGGAGCCTGGCCTGATCGAAAGGGCGGACGGAACCTTGTTGCAATACTTCCGCACCCAGATGGGAAAGCAGTGGTTCGCAGAATCGAAAAACGGGGCCGACACCTGGACCGAAGCCAAGCCCTGGACCGTGGTTTCTCCGGAAGCTCCAGCAACGGTCGCGAAACTGCCGGGTAATCGTGGTTGGGTGATTGTCTGCAATCCGACGATTGATGAGACGCACAGTCATCTCGGAAAACGCACTCCCTTGGTCGCGATGACTTCGCTCGATGAGGGTAAGACCTGGTCAGCGCCGAAGCCCTTGGAGGCAGACCCGGCTCATACCTACTCCTATATCAGTATCGATTTTAAAGAAGACCGGGCACTCCTGACCTACTACGTCAGCGATGAGAAGCACCAGATTTCCTGGAAGTTCAAAAGTCTGCCGCTCGATTGGTTTCCCTCCGCGCCTGCTCCGGAGCGAAGGAGGCTGGATCGTGATGACCTTTTGCAGTTTCGCTCGAGTGACGGCGGCATTCAGCGCGTGACAAGCTAAGACGATTGGAAGAAGCGTCGGGCGGAGGTGTTACGGGGAATGCAATCGGTCATGGGGAATTTCCCCGGTGAGGAAAAGCGCGTCGATTTGGATCTGACCGTGGAGGAGGAAGTCGATATGGGCAGCTACGTCAGGCAATTCATCACCTACCAGAGTGAGGTCGGTTCTCGGACACCGGCCTACCTCTGCATTCCCAAGACAGCCTTTGCGGAAAAGGCGAAAGCGCCCGCCGTTCTTTGCCTGCATCCGACAGACAGCGTAAACGGGCACAAGGTGGTGGTGGGGCTCGGCGGCAAAGAGAATCGTCACTATGCCGCTGAACTGGCCGAGCGGGGGTATGTCACGATTTCTCCCTCCTATCCTCATCTCGCCAACTACTATCCCAATCTTGGCAAACTAGGATATCTGTCAGGAACGATGAAAGCGATCTGGGACAACTCCCGCGCCATCGATCTGGTGGCGTCACTGCCCTTTGTGGATTCCTCAAAAGGTGTCGGAGCGATCGGGCATTCCCTCGGTGGTCACAATGCCATCTACACGGCGGTATTCGATGGCCGGATCACCGCGATCGTGAGTAGCTGCGGATTTGATGCCTATCCCGATTACAAGGACGGGGCGGAGAAGAACTGGTTTTTCGGAAATGGCTGGTGCCAGATTCGCTACATGCCCCGAATGTCAGATTATCGAGGGAACGTGGGAGGCGTTCCCTTTGATTTTACTGAGATGCTGGGAGTCCTCGCGCCGCGTTCCATGTTTGTGAATGCGCCGTTACACGACAGCAACTTCCGCTGGAAAAGCGTCGACCGTTGTGTTGCCGCGGCAGCTCCGATTTATGGAATGCTCGGTGCCAAGGGTGGTATTGAGGTGGCCCATCCCGATTGCGATCATGATTTTCCCGAGGAGATGCGAGAGAAGGCGTATCAGCTGATGGAGCGGGTTTTGAAGAAGGAGTGAGAGAAGGCCGAGATCTCGCTTCCTCTCCGTTCCTGCCCGCCAAACGAAACAAAAACTAGCAAATCAATTTTGCTGCCCGGATTTGCTGCCAGTCTGGAATTTCTATTTTATTGATGGTGGATTTATGTGATGGGAGAGTGTCAATGGGATCTGCTGGATCCAGTCGATGGTTGGGTAGGGGAGTCCTTTCCCATGCCGCTGGTGGCGATGATGAATGGAAGATTCGGGAGTTTGAGATCCTTGCGAATGTCCTTCACAAAATTCACCCTGTTTGCTCCGTATTCTCCGGTGAATTGTTTGTTGCCGCAATCGTTTCAGCCCTGATGCCAGAAGAAGCCGGCAAGTTCATATTCGTCACTCTTGAGGGTCGGGAAATACTTCTTCAGGTTGTCCGGGATCCTTGAGAACACGTCTTTGCGTTCGCCCCATTTTCCATCAGCGTCTTTGAGGTATTCGAAACCGTTCTTGGGGGCTGCGGCTTGGGCGGTTGAAGGCACCAGCAGGCTGGTCATGGCCGCGAGGGCCAGTGTCATCGTTGATGATTCGGGAAAGCATCATGGTAAGATTTTCAGTTGCTGTTCGCGTTTTTTCTCCGTGGTTCGGCCTTTCTGTTCCACCTCGACTAGAGGTCGGCACAGCCGCAACCACACAGTAAGCGTTCTTTCCGCGTGGTCTGTCGCTTTTTCTCCAAGTTTGGTGAACTGAAGGGAGACGGCAACTCCTGCTAAGCGAGGAGAGGCGGCGGATGTGGACGACTGTGCTTGATGTGGCTACAATTACGTGCAGGTTTGGGGAGATGACCACCACCGCCAACCGGTTCCTCCCGCCTTGCTCGGCCATCGCGACCCTGATCAGCCTGTGCTCATGTGGAAGCATGATCGGGCCGAGTATCCAGAATTCTCCGCCGAAGACGGTCAGCATGAATCCGATGTTGGCCGGGAAGAGCCTTGCGGAAACCACCTTCCGCAGCACCTTCGTTGCAGCCCTCCGCCAGCCGATCACAAGTGCAAGGCAGGGGCTTGCTGTCTTCTGGCATAGGCCCAGGGAAATCGTCGTGGGCAACCTTCCGTTCAATTTCGAGGCGAAGGAAGCGCTCCCGGAAACGCCGGGCACGGCCGGATTCGAGCGCTTGCTTGATGAAAAGGGCTTCCCGCAACCCGAGAACGGGACGCTGAAATGGCTCGTCGACGGAGGGACGTTTTTTCCCGAGCTGGATCGCCAGATTGCCTCCGCGAAAAGCTCGATCGCGGTGCAGATCTATATCTTCGACAACGACGACATCGCGGTCCGTTATGCGGACCGGCTGAGGAAACGCTCGGCGGACGTGAAGGTGCGCGTGCTGTTTGATGATTTTGGCAGCGCGACGTCCCATCTTTCCAGCCCGGAGACGAAAGTGCCGGGGGATTTCCAGGCACCGCCTGACATGAAGGTCTACCTGGAGAGCGGTTCCGATGTGGAGGTGCGCAGGACGCTCAATCCATGGCTTGTTGCCGACCACACCAAGCTCCTGGTCTTCGACGACCGCACCGCGCTCCTCGGCGGGATGAACATCGGTCGGGAGTATTACAACGAGTGGCACGACCTGATGGTGCGGGTCGATGGACCGGTGGTCGCAAGGCTTGCGGGCATTTTCAGCCGGGCATGGCGGAAATCGGGACCGCTGGGGGATCTTACCATTTTTTCCAAACCGAAAAAGTTTGCCAAGCCGCAAGCGCTTGCCGGTGGCATTCCCCTACGCGTTCTGCGGACCGAGCCGGGGATCGGTCGCCACGAGATTCGCGATGGCATGCTGCTTGCGATCCGGTGCTCGAAGAAACGCATCCTTATCGAGAACCCCTACTTCGCCAGCGATGAGGTGCTCGGGGCTGTCCGGGCCGCGGCCTCGAGGGGGGTGGACGTGCGCGTGGTGATACCAGCGGAGGGCGATTCCATGATCATGGATGCCGGAAACCTCGCCACCGCCCGCGTCCTCATCAGGGCAGGTGCGAAGGTCTACCGTTACCCGCGGATGACGCACATGAAAGTCATGGTCTGCGACGATTGGGTCACGATGGGTTCCGCAAACCTCGATGTCCTAAGTATGCGGATCAACCGGGAGTTGAACATCGCATTCTCCGACAAGGCCGAGGTGGAACGGCTGATCGAGGCGGTCTTCACCCCGGACATCGCGCGCTCGCGCCGAATCCGCCTCGCGGAAACCGAGACCGCGAAAGTCCAGCTCGCGGAGATCGTTGCGGATCAGCTCTGAAACTCAGAGGGCGATGCCGTGCCCCTTCCTGAACGCCCGGAGATCGTTGTCACAGCCCCTGAACAAGCAGCGTTCCATGGGGTGCGCGTGGTTCCCGAATTCGCGTGAGCTGCGCCATGAGCTTGTGTTGAAATGTTTCGCGCGCGCGCGGCTTTTTTCCCGTCGACCCAAGACCCGTAGCAGCGTCTGGGGAAGGATGGTCCGGACGGAGGGAAATTGATTTAGATAAAGCCGGCGAACAAAATCGAGAGACAGGCTGGGTGAAGTAAATTCACCTTCAAAGAGAAAGAGAAAGAGAAAGAGAAAGTGAAAATTCCTGGCCACAACAGGGACGGCTATCCCTCGGCAAGGGCGGGGTCGGTGCCGATGGTTCCAATAAGCGATTCGCGGTAAGCGGGGGTTTGCAAAGTCGCTTGCCGTTCTTTGGCGAAGGTGAGTTTTTCCTGGATGCCGAGGCGGGTGAGTTCGCCTTCGTGCGAGGCACGTTTGAGGAAGTTTTCGAGCGCTTTGATCTTCCGGTCGATGAGGTTTTTTTCAACGGCGACTTTGGTATCGAGGCGGGCTTGATACCAATCGGAGGCGAGGATGGATTCCCTTTCGAAGAGCTCCCGGATGGAGGGGTCGGTGATGATTTTTCCTTCGAATTCTCCATGAACCATGATGTTAAGGAGGGCTTTGAGAGGGGGGCAGGCAATCTCGACGGAGCCATCCTTGAAGTAGTTTTTGGCGATGCGTTTTTGGGTCTCGACGATGTTGTCGATGCCGTCGATAAAGTCCTCCTCGGACTGTTCTTCGGGGCGGAGCATGTCGCTCGTGAAGACGGTGCCGGGAGCGGAGAAGACGCGGCCGAAGAAGGTTCTCACGAAGCTCTTGTTAATGCGGTATCCAAGGCGGCTGGCGTGGATGGTGCGGCCGTCTTTTTGGAAGTCATCGATCTTGTCCAGAAAGCCATTTTCGATGAGGAATTTAGGATCGCGTTCGTTGATATACATGCGCGACCAGATCTCGGGGACGAGGAGTGAGATGTCGTGCTCGAAGCGATACTTCCTCCCGATGTGTCCGGCGGCCGATGAGAAGCCAGGATCCCCGGTGAGGATGTAGCTGACGAGGGCGGCATTAAGATCGTAGATGGGAAGGAGGGCATTGAAGGGGCCTTTGGTCAGGGCGCCTTCACTGCCAGCACCGGTGGTGGAGGGGCTCTTGCCGGTGAGCGAGGCGATGAAGTCCATGAAGAGCTCCGGAAGCTCCTGATAGTGGATGGGGCCGTAGACTGCGAGGGAGCGGATGCCGGGCTCGGCAGGGTTGTTCCTCCGTCCGAGGAGGACGGAATTCACGGGCATGGGGACGGGAGCATCGTGCGAGAGGCGGCGGAAAAAGCGGGCACCGATATCCGCGATATAGAGGCTGCGCGGGTCCTCGAGATCAGGCCGGTTCTGCAGGTAGCGGGGGTTTTTGGTAGGGGTGCCGTCAACGATGCGCGGGAGGTGGGTGGAGATGACGTAGTCGGGAGACTTTGCCTCGAGGTAAGAATTGAACATCTCCTGCATGGGCTCCGTGAAGTGCTCGAAGCGGATGGCATCTTTCTTCATCTCCTCGGCATCGGCGCGGGGGATGGGTTCGTAGTTTGAGAAGAAGACGCCCTTATGGCTGAAGTCCAATTCCGCCTGTTTATCGTAGCCGCGGATGATGGCGTCATCGGGTCGTTGAAAAAGGCGGTATTCGCAGTTCTTGGCGAACTTGAGAGAGGGTTGGACGATGTCGGGATGCAGTCCCTCGACCTGATCGGCTGGAATGACCGAGGAAGCGGTGATGTCGTCTTCGGTTTGGATTTTTTTGGCGGGGGAGAAGTCCTTTCGCAGGTCAAAGGTGCGCCAGGTGCCATCTTCGGCGAAGCCGACGCGGAGGTATTGCGTGACGAGGCGTTGGCGGTGGTAGATGAGTTCATTCCCGGCGCGGCCGTTAATGAGGTCGACGCTGAAGCGTGATTTCCAATCACCATCCTCTTCCCAGTCCGGCTTGTAGAGCCGCTTGATGACGAAGACGAGGTCACGGACGGAAGGGGAGATGGTATCGAGCCACTCGTTGTAATTTTTGGTGTAGCCGGAGTTGCGGGTGAAGAGGCGGATGACGGATCCCAGCGAACGGGTGGTGCAGAGAAGCGTGCGGCTTTTTTTGCCGGGCTCGTTGGGCTCTTCGTAACGGTCGCCGTAGTCGCGGTGGACCAGTTCGAGGGCCGTTTTGAAGTCTTCCTTAAAGTTCTCAACGATGACCGGTCCCGAGATCATGGCGTCCGAGAGCGACTTCGAAATCTCCGACTTGCCTCCGCCCGAGACGGTGCAGGGTTTGTGGCAAAAGGTGCCTTCGGCATTGGTCCCGATGAGGCGCCAGCGCTGGCCTTGTGAGGGTTTGATCATCTCGACCTTGTAGCCGGAAGGAAGGATGTAGGTGATGCCGGGTTGGAGGGAGATTTTTTGATCGTCCCAGGTGATTGATTGGTCGTCGAGTTGGATGCGCACATTCGCAGGAATGTAGAAAATATCAGGGTGGATTTTATCGATCCCGTAGCCCTCGGGTTGGAGGTTCATGAGCTTGCCGTAGCGCTTGACGACATTCTCAAAGCGATGGTGGACGTCGCACTTAAATTCACTGAGAGCGAAGTCTTCGCCGAGGTCGGCTCCGGGAAAGGCGATGGCCCCGCCGGCGTGTTCTTCCTCGGCATTTCCGAGAAGGTTGGTGGCGTAGCTGAGTTGGGTTTTGACCTCCTTTTTACAGTAGCCGTAGTAGTTGTCAGCGATGAGGGTGACAATGGTGCCGCTGGTATCACGGGAGGTGATTTTGAAGGCGGAGCCGTCGTTGTAGAGTTCGTCTTCGGACTCCCAGCACATGCCGTCGTGCTTTTGTCGGTCGGTTGCCTCCGAGAGGTGAGGCAGGCCGAGATCCTTCTTTTTGAGCTTCGTGAGTTGAGGCGCAAGGATGACGCATCCGGTGTGACCGGACCAATGTTCGGTGTCGAGGCGGGAGTCGTTTTCGGGAAGATAGGGGTCTCCGCCATTGCCGAAGATGCTCTCTACGAAATCGAGATTTGAGACAAGATTACCCGGAGCGAAGAAGCGGATTTCCATGCGCTTTTCTTTCGAGACGCCGGGGATCTCAGGGCAGACAATGGGGCGAAGGAGGAGGGAGACGAAGACTTTGGCGGGCGTTTTGCTATTGCCGGTAAAGGGAAGGATCATGATGTCCTCGGGCGGATTCAGGGCAGCCTTGAGAAGCCCGGCGAAGGCCGAGAGTGGGACTTCTTTTTTGTCGGCTGGAACCGGGAGCCCGTCTTCGGCCACGTGAAAGACGCCCTTGGTCGTGCGGCGATCAGAAGCGGGATTATGGCAGACGCCTTGATTGACGCGATAAGAACTCAAGATGGAGGACTTGAAGATATCCTGATCCGGAGGGAGAGAGAGCATGCGACCAATGCCATGTCGTTCCAGAACGAGTGCTCCCGCAGGAACAAGAGCGGGGGATTCGTTGTCGCCAAGGGTCTTGGCGAGGTAGTCGTGAATGGTTTGATCGACCGGGCAGAGGTAGTCGGAAAGGAGCCGGGTTTTTTCCTGAAAAGAGGCGATGAGCGAACGCCCGAGATCGAGGAAGGGGTAGTCATCCTCGGTTCCGACGATGTTGTGCCCGCGAGCGGCGAGTTTCAAGTTCACGAACTCCCGGAGACGTTCCTCTTCGAGGGGGGAGGCGATTGCGGGTCCGTTTTCAGTAAATCCGATGGTGTCCTTGAGTCGGTGAGACATGTGAATGGTTGGGTTGACAGTTGATGAGCCAATTGATTGGGAGCAATGGCCTACCGGAATTCTACGTCAGTAGGCATCACATTACACCCTCAAAACATCTTGGTGAAGGCTCGTTTGTCAAAGGGAGGGGAATCTTGTTTTTTCAGCTCGATTCACAGGATCTTTTGGAAAAAGCAAACAGGATCCACTGGAGATCAACAAATGGCGGGAGCTCGGTGCTGGTTTGTCTATTCGGCCACCCTGAGCCGGTAATACACTGCTCCCTCGCTTGCAGCCGGGGGAATATGAGCAATCCAGAGGATCTCGGAAATGTCATGGTTGGAAGTGACCGTATTTTTCGTTGGTCTTATTTCACCTTCAGCTTCCTTCCATGTGATTAGGTCACGCGACAATTCGATTCGCAAGCGTGCCGCTGCTTCTATGGTCAAGTCGCTGAAATATTTTAAGCCGATCCGGCCACCGAAAATTGGAACCACTTCAAGCGGATTACCGGGTTCGGCTACGTCGATCATTCGGCCGACCGCGAGCTCAAGTTCATTGACCAAGCCGTCGCCGTCCTCATCCCCATCGGGCGAAATTTCGGCGAAGCCCAATTCGGAGGCCCTCTCCGCGAAGGATTGTGGCGCCCCCGACAGTGGGACGATCATCCTTGCCTCCGAACGCCCGGAGCGCAGGGTATAAGCCACCCAATTTTGATCGATCCGCCGTGCGCCAACGAGTCGCAGGTCGAAGTCAAAATCATCACTCATCGGCGAATTATTGTGAGCGCCAACCGCAATCATATTGGTGCCCGCGACCAGCGCAGAGCTGTCGATTACAAATCGCTCAAATACGCGTCCATCTGTCTTTGAAGGCCCATCAGCGACAGTCTGATAGTCGATCGCCCCCTCGGGCATGTTGTGCCGCAAGACCTCGATCCCATTGAGGAACACCTGTGCTCCGTCATCGATGCGAAGATCGACAAACAATCCACTGTGATCGGCGGGATCGCTAATTTCGAAGCTCTTGCGGAAGTAGTTCGCGGCATTCCCCCGGGGGAGAATGGTATGCTCGATGTCGTTGCCATACCCAAATATCCCCGAACCCACCGCCCACGCGGCATCATCGAAACCGGGCTCCTTCCACGCTGTTCCCAGATCCGAACCCAAATCGAAATAGTGCCAAACGGATTCGGCAGGAAAGAGGGTTTCTTCGCCCGGGAGCAGAGTGACTTCGCCTTGATTTGGTCCGAAAAATCCGCCGGGCGAGATGGTGACGTTATCGCCTCCGAAGACATCCCAGCTCAAAGTGATCGGCTGCCCGGGAGCGACGCTCTGCGGGGTCGCGCGGAACGAGAGGATTTCGGGCTCCACATGAACCGGAATAAGGTGGGTTACGGTCGCGAATTCACCGCGCGCGACCAGCCGGTATTCTCGAGATCCCTCACCGGGTAAAATTCGGATTTGAGCACTTCCCTGGCCATTTGGATAAATCTCCGGGAGAGGCTCGAGTTGCACGCTTTGCGCACGCATCGATACCCAGTTGATGGTGACGAGGTCGCCAGCCTGCACGCCTGTGATCGGAGTTTCGGTCCAGAGGCTAAGAAATGGGACATGGATCTCCCCGGGCGATCCGCCATCGGGGCCAAGCTTCCAATTATCAGGAAAATCCGGAGGGCCTGAAAGATTGTCACGTGTCCACGGTTGAAAGAAGCCTGCACCTTCAAGCCCATAATCGGTCTCGACCACTTCGATCACTTGCCCGTCAGGTGCAAGTAAGCCGAACATGCGTTGGAAGTTCGCTCGACCGGACGTTGATTCGCTTAGAATACCGACCACCGGGAGACCGATTCCCCAGCGCTCGTGGAAGTTGTCGAGTCGGGCGACTGCCAGCGCAAACCTTCCGGGCTCGAGGGTGGGGATCTCAACGATTCCGAATTCGTCCCAGTCGTCGCCAAAGTTCATCACGGCATCGCCAAAGAGCTGCACTCCGGCCGAGAGATCCACGGGAGTCGGGCCGGGGTTGTAGATCTCAATAAAACGGAATGGAGCGATGAAGAACGCGCCATCGATATCCCACAAAAACTCGCTCACAATCAACCGGGGCGGGGGGAGCGGATTGGCGATTCCATTCGAAGTGATCGTCAGTTCTGTCGAGACTTCTCCGGCATCATTGCGGGCGACCAAAGGGATCGTGATCGAGGCCGGACCACTGAGACTCCAGGCGGTGAGACCGGCGTCGAAGAGCATGCTGCCCCCGCCTCCGGAATGCACTTCGATGGCAATCGTGTTTGTTCCCGTTTTTAGCAGGGTGCGATCGACGATAAATTCCTCGAAGTTTGCGTTTGGTTCCAAATTGTAGGGCAATACGGCTCGTGCATCGAAAGGCACATCGTCATCATCGGGCACGCGCACCCGGGCGATCTCGGTTCCATTGAGAAAAGCCACTCCACCACCGTTTGCCATCATCCGTAGCCTGACGCCGCGCAGGTCGTCTGGGTCAGCCAGCTGGAATTCCCGCCGGAAATAAGTGGTGACCCCATTCTCAGGAACGGTTGTCACTTGATTCTGTCCATATCCGATGCTTGCCGGACCTTCGCTCCAGGTGTCGTCTTCGAAAGCGGGTTGTCGCCAAAATGTTCCTTGGTTGGAGCCATCCGCGAGATGTTTCCAGGACGCTCCGGCTGCGACAAGCGTCTCGTTAAAGGGCGTGTAGAGACCCGGATGAACTCTGGAACTAGGGAATCCGTCGTCGATTGTGACGAATCTTTCCCCGTCGCCTTCCCAACGGACAATGACACTCCCGCCTGGGACTATTTCGCGAGGTTTTGCGCTCGCCGAAATCAGTCGCGGTCCGACGGCAATGTCCACCGTGGCCTCGGCGGTGCCTGCTGGGTTGGTCGCCGTAAGGCGATAGGTGCGGCTACTTGTAGGCTGGAGTAAAATACTCCCACTCTGAGGGAGGCCCGATGGCCCTGACGTAATCCTAATGTTGGCTTCGTTGTGAATTTCCCAGGTAAGCTGCACATCCTCGCCGTATGCGATCACTACTGGCTCCGCGGTGAACGAATGGATCACGGGTGCGATCGGGATCGCGGCGTTGGCTGCCCCCGGCGTCGCCGTAAAGAGACGGCCAAGAATATCGCTATTTTCCTCTCGACCGAAGGAGACATCTTCGCCGATCGCCGGGTAGTTTGGTTCGAATTCGCTTACAATCGTCTGGCCGTCCGCATCGACGAGAGCAAGGTATTCGCCGCCATTGTTCAGTTTGAAATTGGTGTGCTGTTCCCCACCCGCCAAGTCGCGGTTCTTGTCTGAGGCGAACACGATGATATACCCATCCGCTGGCAGCACCGTTCCGGCTGGAAACTGCCAACTGTCGAGTTCTTCGGCATCGTCGGTTAGGTGGTAGCCGCCAATGTCTACTTCTTCGTTGCCGGTGTTGTGCAATTCGATCCAGTCAGAAAAATCACCGTCTTCGTCGGTAAGAGTGCTGGCGTTTTTCGCCATGATTTCATTGAGAACGATGTCGCCATGGAGAGACTGCGCGAGAGTGATCCACGCCACCACGGCAATAGCCAGCCACGAATTGTGTGACCGCGACAGTGATCTTTGAGGCTTGTCTGACATCATGGTCCCTGTGTTTGCGAAAGATGCCCCCTCTGGAAGCAGCGAACCACCCTAGCATCCCATACCAGACTAGGCAATGATGTCGTGGACAACCTCGCCGTGGACGTCGGTCAGCCGGAAATCACGACCCCCGTAACGATAAGTAAGCTCCGTGTGATTCAATCCAAGCAGGTGCAGCATGGTCGCGTGCAAATCGTGGAGGTGGACCTTGTTCTCCACCGCTTCATAGCCAAGTTCGTCCGTTTTGCCATAAGCGAGGCCACCGCGAACGCCTCCACCTGCCATCCAAACTGTGTAGCCCTCAGCATTGTGATCCCGGCCGGGGGAACCTTTCCCATCGAGGAGCTGCGACTCCGGTTGACGTCCGAACTCGCCACCCCAGAAGACCAGGGTCTCGTCCAACAGGCCGCGGCGTTCGAGGTCGGTGAGCAGCGCGGCGATTGGTTGGTCGACCTCCTCGCACCGCCGCGGAAGACCGGTGTCGATCGCAGAGTGATGATCCCAGCCGCTATTGGCCACTTCGACAAATCGCACCCCCGACTCGACCAACTGGCGAGCCATCAGGCACTGGCGTCCAAAATCGTCTGTGCGTTTTCCGCCGATGCCGTAGAGATCCAGGGTCTCTTTCGATTCCCTGATTGTGTCGATGACTTGAGGGACGGCCTCCTGCATATTGCTGCTTAGGTCGAGCGAATCGATGACCCCTTTGACATTCGGATTCCCTCCACTGCGCTGCAGCAATTGGCGATTCATTGATTGGGTGAAATCCAGAACGCCATCTGAGACGCCCGGGATCTTCCCGTGCCCATTCAGGTTCTTAATTTTGGCATCTTTCACCGGTCGTCCTTCCCAGCCGATGCGGGTCGCCTGGTAGGCGCTCGGCAGGAATGCGTTCCCATAGTTGGACGGTCCGCCGAAGGTACGCGTCGGTTTTATCGTGACATAGCCGGGAAGATTTTCGTTCGAGCTCCCGAGGCCGTGCAAGACCCAGGAACCGAGTGAGGGGCGCACGAATTGGAAACTCCCGGTGTGGAGCATCGGGATGGCCAGCGGGTGCGCGCGGCTGTCCGTCTGCATGCTGTTAATGACGCACAGTCGGTCGGCCTGCTTTGCGATGTGGGGCAGCAATTCGGAAATCCACAGCCCGCTTTCGCCATGTTGCGAAAAGTCCCACATCGGGGCCAGGAGCTTCTTTTTGTTTTTCCCTTCCTTGCCACCATCCACGGAGAGCTTCGGCTTGTAATCAAACATGTCGTGCTGGGACGGACCGCCGTTCATGAACAGGAAGATCATCCGTTTGGCCTTTGGTGCGAAATGGGGGCCGCCCGGAGATTTCGTTCCAGCCATGCTTCGGCTGGCGGTCAGTCCTGCCAGTGCGAGCGAACCAAATCCACCCGAACCGAGCTTGAGCCAGTTGCGGCGCGACATGTTGAGTGGTTTTTGTACGGGATCCATCTTACTATTCTATATCGACCAGGTATCGGAATTCGGCGGTTGAAAACAATGACAGAAAGAGGGTCGACCAGGCGCTCACATCGCGGTCTTCGATCTCTGCCCCGGTGTCTCGCGTCAGCGCGAGGAGTGCGAGTGCTCCCTCATTCTCTTCTGCAGTGGCCGCGCGTGAAAACACCCAACGCATCGCGAGATCGATTCTGCCGGCATCATCATTCGCTGACGGATCTGCGAGCAGGCGTTTAGCTGCGTGCTGTGCTTGTTCGGCGACAAATTTGGAATTTCGAAGAAACAGCGCTTGGGAGGGGACTTCGGTCACGGCCCTCTTCCCACTGACCAGGCTGGAGGACGGAAAGTCGAAGCGGTCAAACATTTCTGGGGCATAGTCGCGGATCACCGGCAGATAGACGCTGCGGTGATTACTGGGTGGCTGCAACTTTCCGGTGTCTACGCCGCGCACCAATTTATCGCCCAGTCCGGTCACGGTTGAGCCGACCGGTGGTTTGATGTCGAGCTGGCCACTGACTGCGAGGATCGCATCACGAATCGCCTCCGCAGGCAAACGACGTGGCATCGCGCGCCATAGTAACCGGTTCTCTGGATCGACTTCCTGGCCCTCCTCATGTGTCGCACAGCTGAGTTGATAGGTTCTGCTGAGCACGATTTTTCGGATGGTTTTCTTGATCGACCATCCCTCGTCCATGAACTCAACAGCCAAGGTGTCGAGCAACTCCTGATGGCTGGGAGGCGTGCCCGTCGCTCCAAAGTTATCGACTGATTCGACCAAGCCACGACCGAAGAGATGGTGCCAAATACGGTTGACCATCACCCGTGCCGACAGGGGGTTATGGCGGCTTGTCATCCAATGGGCCAACTGCAGTCGACCGCTCTGCTTGGGATCGATGGCAGGCGCATCAGGGATCGGGATGGCGGTTAGAAAACCGCGTGGGGCAAGCTCGCCTGGCTGACTGAGTTCACCACGGATCGCGATTTTCGTATCGGCAGGATCCGATCGATCCCGGGCGCTCATCGCGTAAGGCGGGCGCGGCGGACGGTTCCTTTCCAGTTCCGCAAAAGCTGCCTCAAGAGGCGCGAGTTCACCCTTGAGCCTGGCAATCATGGCGTCCGGCGTTTCTTCTGGTTTTACCGACTTTTCGGGGGATCCGGCTTCTTCTGAAGGCGATGCCCCGGCCCCGGCAGCCGCAGCGTCGGACTTGGCGATCTCCTTCGTCGGCGCTTTTTTCTTCGCCTCTTCAGCTTTCGTCAGCTCGGCTTTCTTCTCGTCCCTGGGCTTCTTTGCCGCGTCGACTTTCTTTTCGTAAGCTTCGGCGGCAGCGTGCAAATCCGCACCATTGCGACCTATCGGGAGGAGGTCCGTTGGGTTGTTGCTGTACTTCTGTTTGATGGTGCCATACAGAGGTTCTGTACTGAGGAAAATACCCGCCAACGCGTAGTAGTCTTTGGTCGGGATCGGATCGAACTTGTGATCGTGGCACTTCGCGCAGGAGACGGTGATCGCAAGAAAGGCACGGGTGGTGACATCGATTTGGTCATCAACGATCTCCATGCGGTAGGCCATTCCGCTGGAATTGTGACGCTTGGTCCCAAACGACAACAGGCTGGTTGCCACCAGTCGATCTTCGGTATCCTTGGCTGATTCGTTTGAAGCTTCAGGCAACAGGTCCCCGGCAACCTGCTCCCTGATAAATTGATCATACGGTTTGTCAGCGTTGAGAGCGTCGATCACGTAATCCCGGTAAGGCCAGGCATGGGGGTAGGAAAAGTTGAACTCCCTGCCACTGGATTCGGCAAATCGCACCACATCGAGCCAGTGACGACCCCAGCGCTCGCCGAAACGGGGAGACGCGAGAAGTTCGTCGGCCAGCTTGGCGACGGCCTCAGGTGCGGGGTCATCCACAAAGGCCTGGATTTGATCGGGAGTTGGCGGCAAACCGACGAGGTCAAAATAGAGACGCCGCACAAGGGCTGTCTCTTATACACATCTCCGAGCCCACGAGACCGAGGCT